>NZ_LKBH01000036.1:0-5825 GCF_001402935.1 Acidiplasma cupricumulans
ATATCCGTATTAAAAATATAAATATACGCTTCAAATAGACATACACAATGGAAATTTATGGGCGTCTTAAAAAGATCGAAGATGTTTATTCTGAAAATTATATAAAAATAGAGAATCATGGAGTAATTTTTAATAATAAAACCGCTGCACTGGTTGGCATGGATGGTACCATTGACTGGGCATGCCTGCCAAATTTTGATTCAGAACCACTCTTCGATTCAATACTTGATGCAGACCGTGGTGGGTATTTTTCCATCAGACCGAATCGTTCTGGATTGATGGTGAATCAGTATTATGAGGAGCTCACAAATATATTGGTAACAGAATTTTATGATGAAAATGGAATAATAGTAAGAATAACTGATTTTCTTCCCGCATCAGAGTATGCAACAATAAACATGCCGGAAATACACAGATTTATTGAACCATTTGAGGATAATATTAAAATCACGATTAAAATTAAACCCAGTTTTAATTACGGTAAAATTAAACCATCGGTGGAGCATAATAAAAACGGATATATATTTAGATCATTAAATAAGACAGTTGGGGTGTCAAGCAATTTTAATTTTAGGCAGGATGGGGATACAATATACGGAACCTTCCAGATGAAAAGAACTGGCTATAACTGGATTGTTGTTTCCACAGGCATAACGCATATAAATAATATTTTAGAATACAAATCAATAGAACGGTTAAACGAAACAAGAAAGTACTGGAAAGCATGGTCAAATAAGTTAAATTATGAGGGAATATATGGCAAATATGTCTTAAGATCGGCACTCACACTAAAGGGTCTATTTTATGACCCAACAGGCATGATGGTGGCAGCACCAACAACAAGCCTGCCCGAATCAATTGGTGGTGACCGAAACTGGGATTACAGATTTACCTGGATTAGGGATACTGCCTATGTTATAGAGGCCCTATCCTTAATTGGTTTAAACGGTGAGGCCACAAAATTTATCTATGATATCATGTATAAAATAAATAAGCAGAAGGCAATTAAAACAATTTATGAAATTAATGACGAATCCATATTAAAGGAAAAAGTACTTGATTATTCTGGCTACAGAAACTCAAGGCCTGTAAGGATAGGCAATAAGGCATCTGGCCAGTTTCAGCTGGATCAGTATGGCTCAATAATAAATGCTATTTACCACTTTTCACTTGCAGATGGAGTAATAACCACACAGTTATGGGACTTTGTTCTTGGCATTCTTGAAAAGCTTGAGGTAATATGGAAGTACCCTGATTCAAGCATATGGGAATTTAGAACAGAACCCAAACATTATGTTTATTCCAAATTAATCTCATGGTCTGCATTTCACAGGGCAATTTTAATGGGCAAAAAACTCGGATACTCTGCACCATATGAAACATGGAGAAAGGTGGAGAAAGAAATAAAGGAGGATATATTAAAAAATGGTTATAACAATGAAATGGAGTGCTTTGTCCAGTCCTATGACTCCAAAAATATTGATGCATCACTTCTAAGACTTCCTTTAATGGATTTCCTTAATATAAAGGATAAACGTGTTATAAATACAATCAGGTGCATAGAATCAAATTTAATGACCCCAAACTACCTGTTTTTAAGATATAATAAGGACGATGGTTTAAAATCAATGGATAATCCATTTTTATTGCTAAGCTTCTGGTATGTGGAAGATCTTATTTTAATGGGCAGGACCGAGCATGCAAAAAAAGTTCTTGAAACGCTTTTATCAAAATCAAACCATCTTTATTTATTTTCTGAAGAGATAAATCCCAAAACCGGCAGCCTGCTTGGCAATTTCCCACAGGCAATTACACACCTGGGTGTGATTAGGGCCATTGCACGCCTTAATTCAGCACTTAAAGACTGATAAATATAACCACGCTTCATTATTAAATATCACATTTTTTTAATAATTAAATTAGCATTAAATATAAAAAAAATATATACTAATCTATGACAGGAAATATAAAAATCAATGAGCCGCCCCCAAGACCACAGATAGGCCCACCGGGAAAATCCCTTAAGTATAACGTTAAGCATACCATACTTGTTATGAGCGGTAAGGGGGGTGTTGGCAAATCAACTTTTTCCACAAACCTTGCCGTGACCCTCGCATCTCAGGGTTTAAAGGTTGGATTGCTTGATGCCGACATAAGCGGACCTGATGATGCAAAAATACTTGGCATTGAAAATGAAAAGATCTATGGAGATGAAAACGGGAAAATACTTCCGGTTGAGACGAAATATGGTGTAAATGTGATATCAATGGCAATGACCCTTCCAACATTTGACACACCTGTTATATGGAGGGGCTCCATAAGGCACAAGGCACTGCAGCAGTTCCTTGAGGACGTTAAATGGGATGGAAGGGATCTCCTTGTAATAGACCTGCCTCCAGGAACAGGTGATGAACCTTTAAGCATATGCCAGATGATACCAAATGCAGATGGTATAATAATAGTGATTACACCACAGGATGTTGCGTTACTGGATGCAAAAAAGGCCATAAATTTCGCAAGGAAGGTTAACATACCAATACTTGGAATAGTTGAAAATATGAGTGGATTTATATGCCCACACTGTGGTTACGAAACTGACATATTTAAGAAGGGTGGGGCTGAAAAAATAGCACAGGAATATAATATCCCATATCTTGGAAATATACCATTGATGCCCGAAATAGTTGAGGATTCCGATGCAGGAATTCCCGCAGTATCAAAAAATGAAAAATTAATGGAGTTTTTTAAAAAGGTATCAGAAAATCTTCTGAAAAATCTAAAGAATGATTAAATGATAAAAAATTAAATTATTTTTTATAAAAAAATATAATTACGTTCATTATATTATGTGCTCATGCTAATATTTGATGATTATAAGGAAATAATACTAAAAAGGTTAAGGGAATTATATCCAGATATATCACAGAACGATGTTGAACTTGGCAGGGATTATGGTGATTTTACACTTAAAATATTCAAATTAAAGGAAGACCCGAAAATTATATTAAAAAAAATAAAGGAAAATCTTTCTGAGGATTTTATCGAAAGAATAGATTTACAGGGGAATTACATAAATTTTTTTATAAGGCCTGAAAATATGCTTGGTATAATATATAATTCCATTAAAGACTTTGGATATTTTCCAAATACATTTCAGGATACGTCCAAGGTTTTAATAGAGCATACAAGTGCCAATCCAACCGGTCCAATACATGTCGGTAGGATTAGAAACTCAATTATTGGTGACTCCATATATAAAATTCTTGAGAGGTACGGCTACAGGTCATGCACACAGTATTTTGTTAACGATTCTGGAAAGCAGGTAATATCTCTTTATCTTGGGCATGTAAAGTATCATAAAAATGAGAAACCGGATCTGCAGAACCTTCTTGATGGATACCAGAGAATTTACCGCGAAATGGAGACCAATAAATCTATAGAAAATGAAATAGAGGCACTTGCGGAAAGATACGAAAAGGGGGATAAGGAATTAATAGATAATATACAGCACGTCGCATCAATTGTTCTGGATTCTGTAAAATCATCACTTAAAAAGATAGGTATTGAAATATCAACATATGTATGGGAATCAAACTTTATATTATACGGTGACGTTAATAAAATGCTTGAATCAATATCTGAAAATCTAAAAAGTGAGGGGAGTGCAAAATACATTGAGATTGGTGATAAAAAAATATTCCTTACAAGGGCTGACGGTACATCATTATATTTTTCCCGCGATATTGTTTATCATCTATTTAAGCAGGAAAATTTTGACTGGCTTGTTGATGTTCTTGGCGAGGACCACAAGGATCATGCAAAAAATCTTGAATATGTTTTAAAAACATTTTTTGATTTTCAGTCTAAAATAGACTTTGTTTTTTATGGATTCGTATCACTTGAAAATGGGAAGATGTCAACAAGAAAGGGGAGAATAGTCACACTTGACGATCTTTATGAAAAAACCATTGAGGAATCTGTAAAAATTATAAAGGAAAAGAGGCCGGATTATGATGAAAATTTAATAAAAAATGTGAGTGAGGCCATAGCCGCATCATCAATAAGATTTAATATTGTACGTGTAAATGCCAACAAGCCAATAGTATTTAAATGGTCTGAGGCATTAAATTTTGAGGGGGATTCAGCACCTTATATAATGTATTCATATGCAAGGGCGTGCAGTGTTCTTAGAAAATCATCAAAATCAGGGGGAGAGCTGGGTAACGATTATAATAAATATGAGAAGGATTTAATCAGGGTAATGTATTCATATCCATATTCATTAAAAAGCGCTGTCGAATTCTTAAGGCCCGATATAATCGCCAATTATCTTTTGAATTTATCAAAGGCATTTAATGAATTTTACTTAAACTGTCCTGTTATAAACACCCCTGAAGAGTCAAAAAGAATTCTGCTTATAATGGTGTACAAAAACATTATGGAGGATGCCTCAAAGCTTATAGGCATAAAGCTTCTTGATGAAATTTAAAATTATAAATTAAATTATAAAGATCAAACCTTTTTAATTGTATAATCTGTTTCACCCAATTTTTTCCTGGTTATTAAATAATAAAATACTGGAATGGTAACAAAGAAGGTTAGGGGAATCTGCAACAAAAGTGTATAAATTTTTAAAAGTTTACAACTGTGCTGGAAGGCACCATAAAATGAAATTAAAACTCCCATAATTAATTCATAGGTTAAAATAATCAACATTATTTATGGAAAATGGAATTTAAAATAAAAATCAAAAAACCATAAAATAATACCGACAAATGGCACCCACATAAAATCATAAAGATATGAGAATAATATAACAGCGGTCGAATTCATATTAAATATACATTTACGGCTTACAAAAAAATGGTGGATCCACCGTCCTCTCCGTGCATAAAAATCCTTTAAATTTAATGCAGGGGCTATATATATTATACCGGGTATATATCCATATTTATATCCCTCAAAATGTATCCTTTGGCCCATCAAAAGGTCCTCAGCTGCTATTGGTCCAAAGTCCCACCCCAATTTTGCCTCTATATCGGCCCTTATTGTTAAACCTTCTCCCCCTACTGAAAGTGGTTTGAACTTTTTGTTTGCATAAATAAGCAATGCATCTGTAAACGTAACTCTCTGAAAATTTGCTATGGTCGAAATAATACAGTTTTTATATTCACGCAATCTTATTGTTCCTTGGCCAGCATCAAATGGCATTGCCATGACATTTTTAATATACAATTCATCAGGAATATTATCATCATCTATATGAAGTGTATATGTATTTGATCCTATATTATTTTTTAATAGCCATTCAGAATAATACTGTAATGCTCTTTGTTTGTTTTTACTACCATTCTTTGTTTTATAGTCGGCAGGTACCCTTAGAATCTCAGCATCGTATCTATATAAATCATAGTATTCAGTTAATACTATAATCCTCGTGTTTATTGAATATGATTTTAATGTTTTTATAATATTAGCCACGACTTCCTGTGCCTCACCCTTTGTGGTTATTAATATAATTACATTCCTTCCATTCACAGGATTACCGAGGCTGTGATTCCAGGAATTGTAGTTTTTTATTAATAAGTATGGCAAAATAATTGCAGAAGGAAACATCAAAGCGCAAATAAAAGCATTTAATATAAACAAAATCAGAAAAATCATTTAAACCACCTTTTAAAATCATCTTTCCTGTTTACCACATATTAGTAATATATTACAAATCAATATACCAGAAAGAAAGCCACCGAGTTTATTATGAATTTCTGGAATTTAAATACAAATATTCAACAAATAATATTTTTTGAAACATTTTTAGAACTAAA
>NZ_LKBH01000037.1:0-5524 GCF_001402935.1 Acidiplasma cupricumulans
TAGAATTAATTATTATTATTGCATGAGGCTTGGCATAGTAAGCATAGATAATAAAAGGCATATTGCGCTTTTCAATGGTAATAAAATCGCACTGGCTGATAATTTTGGGGTAAAAAAGCAGGCCATAAAGGACCTTGACCGTGAGGATTTTAAAAAAATTGAGAACATTAATGAATTCGAATCATATGATTATTCATTTGAATCAGCAGTTGATAAATCCTCAAATATTATATGCATAGGGCTCAATTATAAAACACATATTGATGAAACACGGGAGAAATCGTTTGATGACCCTGTCTTATTTTTAAAATCAAATAATTCATTAACAGGAAATAACAGCAGGGTAAGGATATTAAAAAACATGAATGTTGATTACGAGGGTGAGCTTGGTGTTATGATTGGAAAAAAGGCCAGGGATGTTTCAAAAAGGGATGCACTTGACCATGTTTTTGGCTATTTTATTGCAAATGATGTAAGCTCGAGGAAAATGCAATTTTTGAATGGCCAGTGGTTTATAGGCAAGAGCTTTGATGGCTTCTTCCCCAATGGGCCATACATTGTTACTGCGGATGAAATTCCGGATCCTCAGGATTTAAGAATACAGACCTATCTTAATACTGATCTGAGGCAGAACTCATCCACTGATTACATGATACACCCCGTGGATGAGCTTATCAGCTATATATCAAAATACATAACGTTAATGCCCGGGGATGTAATATCTACGGGAACACCGTCAGGCGTGATACTTGGCATGCCAGAGGATAAAAGAATCTGGATAAAGCCGGGTGATAACGTTACTGTAAAAATCGATAAAATAGGGGAATTAAAAAACACATTTGTGGAATAAAAATTATGTATTATACATTAATAGTAAAGCCTGGATTAAAAACAAGGCGCAGGGTAACATTATTAAAGAAAAGAATTAGCAATGAATACGGTTACATAGGCACATTAAGCAATAAGGGCGTGCATATAACACTTGCATATTTAAAGGATTACAGGCATCTTGACATGGATAAAGTGTATAATGTCTGCAAAAATATAAAGGCTTTTAACATAGGCTTCGATGGGCTTGATTATTTTCAGAGGGAAAAAAACGGCAGAATTTTTTATATTGTTTATCTTAAAGTAATTTATCCATATGAATTTAGGAGACTCCATGATCTGATTAATAATGCTTTAAAGGATAATGTAATTAATTCATCAGAGTTTGTTCCACATTTAAGCATAGCCAGGAAAAACATACACGATGACGAACTAAATAAAATACTTGAAAAATATAAAAATTTTAAACTGGATTATGAGGAAAAAATTGATCATATTCTTATTGGAAGAAGGTCCTCAATGGAAAAGCGCTGGAATTTCAAAAGGGTTTATTTCAATGATAAATTTTAATTATTCAATGGCATTCTGAATTATGAAAAAGATTTTATTAATAATACTGGATGGACTTGGTGACAGGCCTAACAGGGCCCTTGGCAATAAAACTGCACTTCAGGCTGCATTTAAGCCAAATCTGGATTACCTTGCAGATAATGGAGTTACCGGTTTAATGTCCCCAGTAGGTTTTGGCATCAGAAGCGGATCGGATACATCGCATTTATCAATACTTGGTTATAATCCAAGGGAATATTACACGGGCCGCGGTCCATTCGAGGCACTTGGTCTAGGCATAGACCTTCAGCCGGGGGATGTTGCATTTAGGGCAAACTTTGCATCGGTGGAAAATGGAAGGGTAACAGACCGCCGTGCAGGGCGTATAAAGGATACCACAGAGCTTTCAAGGTCCCTTGAAACTGAGATAGACGGTGTTAAATTTATAATAAAATCTGGTGTGGAGCATCGCGCAGCACTGGTTATCCGCGGGCCAAACCTTTCTGATAGGGTCAGTGAAACAGATCCGCATGCAATAAATTCTGATATTATGCTTACAAAACCACTGTCACCGGAGGGGGAATTTACATCCAGTGTTATCAATAAATTTCTTATTAGATCAAGAGAGATATTAAATAACCACGAGGTTAACAAGAAGAGGATTCAGAATGGAGAGAAGCCTGCAAATGAGATAATGATCCGTGGCGCAGGTAAACTTCCAGAAATGCCATCCTTTGAAAAGCTTTATGGTTTAAAGGCCGCATGTGTTTCAGGCACACCATTGATAAGGGGAATAGCAAGAATGGCAGGATTTGACATTCTTAATGTTTCGGGAATGACAGGCAGAACCGATACAAATTATGAAAATGTAATATCAGCTGCCGTGGATGCCCTGAAAACACATGATTTTGTCCTTGTAAATATTAAGGGCACAGATATTGCCGGCCATGACAGAAAGCCCGAGCTTAAAAGGGAGGTAATTGAAAAAACTGATCGTGCCATGGAGGGGCTTAAAAAACTTCTGGATACAACAGTAATAGCGGTAACAGGTGACCATAGCACACCATGCAGTTTTGGCGATCATACCGGCGATCCTGTGCCGATATTAATATCAACATCAGGAATAACCAGGGATTATGTTAAAACATTTGATGAGGCAAGCGTATCCCTTGGATATTATAAAATTACAAGCCTTGACATTATGCCATTGCTCCTTTCATATTCAGATAGGTCAGAAAAATACGGTGCATAAAACAAAAGTTTAAAATATTAACCTTATTTACAATTATGAAGGAATTAAAATTTGCAAGGTCAATAGAGATAAATTCAAAACCGGATGTTATATATAAGGTAATTACAGATATCCCAAGAATTCCTGATTTCTGGCATGGAACAAGGGAAATAAATAAAATAGGTGAAAACAGGTATGATGTAAAATTTGCATTCCCATCAAGGGCTGTTAGCACCTTTGAATTTGACAGGAATAGCTTCATATTTATACAGAATTACATTAAGGGCCCATTTACAGGATATACAAAAAATACAATTAAATACGATGGAAATAAGAGCATACTTACAACGGAATGGAATATCAAGCTTGGCCCATCATTAATCCTATTTTCACGAAGGTTGCAGGGTCATTTTGAATCAGGTGCAGAAAATGCATTAAAAAGAATAAAGGAATTTGTAGAATCTAATGCAGGGGAATAACCTCTGTATCCTTTGGAACATCCACATCCATTAATTCTGTGCTCAAATATGTTCTTGGGAACACGCTTAATGCATCATTAAGAAGAATTTTAAGATCATTGTACCTTGCGCTGTAATGGAATAAATATAATTTTTTCACATTTGCATCCCTTGCTATTTCCGCAGCCTGTCTGGATGATGTGTGGCCGTATTCATTTACCATGGGCTCCATGGATGAATCCATTGTTGAATCGTGGATTAAAACATCTGCATTTTTGGCAAATTCAACCATGGAATTTAACGGTCTGGTATCCCCGCTGTAAACTATTTTTCTTCCCTTTTTTATGCCCAGTGAAACATCCTCTATTTTGAAAATTTTGTTGTTTATTTCCAGCCTTCCGAGTGATCTTAGCTCCTCAAGTTTATTCACCGGAAAATTTATTTTATCCACCAGATTTCTATCAATTTTATATGCATCCTTCTCCTCAATGGAATATGATATTGCAGGTACGGGATGATCGCTTTTTAATGTCCTTAGTAAAAATTTTCCAAGGTCATATGTTTTTCCATAATCCAATTCCGTAATTTTTATATTAAAATTCAATGAATAATAACCAAGGTCTATTATCTTTTTAACAAAATATATTGCACCGGGCGGGCCATAGATATTAAGGTCATTTTCCCTTCCACTGAATGACATTGTATTTATTAGGCCGGCAAGCCCCAGAAAATGGTCCCCGTGAAAATGTGTAATAAATATGTTTTTAATATCCATGTACGAAATAGAACTCTTCATAATCTGCTTCTGTGTGCCCTCACCGCAGTCAAATAGGTTAAGGACATCATCAATGTGGACTGCAACGGCAGGCAGTGCCCTTCCCGGTTTTGGTAATGAGCCACCTGTGCCAAGGAATGTTATTTTAATATTTGATGCCATAAAAATGGCTATGCAAAATTAATATATTACATTTCATAAATTAATTATATTACATTTATATTTATAATTCATGATAGATCAGGAGGTAAATATTAAGGGGAAAAAATATGAGTACATTAATGTTAAGCTCGGAACCAAGGCACCAATGGTTGTTTTAAAGGGAGAAACAGGGTATATCATGTGTGGTTACCTGAACATTGATGCTGCAAATGCAATGGGTGATATAGCCGTAAGGGTAACCGGGGTAAATGACATAAATGATGTATTGAATTCAAAGGTAAATTCGTGCTCACAGAGGGCATTGGAGCTTGGCATAAAGCCCGGTGATAATATAATGGATGTAATTGATAAATTATAGGTAATCTGGTAAACCAATAAACTTATATACTTATAAGCCATTATTACCTGATAGTTATGGCAGAAAAAAAGGAACTTGAAAACAAGGAAGAGGATGCAGAGGAGGAGACAGTCATAAGAAAGACAATTTCAATAAAGGGTGTAAGCTCAGACCTTTATAAAAGAATACAGAAATTATCCAGCGATACTGGAAAAACAATTGGGCAGATAACAGATGAGGCATACAGGTCATTTGTTGGTTCAATAGATAATGCAAAGCATTTATCAGATAACTTTATAAAGGGCCTTAAGGAGGGTTCATCGGAATATATCGAAAACATAAAGGATCTTGATATATCCGGGAAGGATCTTGAGGAAATAGGAAGGAAAGTAGTCTTTAAAAACATAGAAAATCTAACATTTACAGATATTACCGGTGAGCAGTTTGATAAATACGTTATATCAATAATAAATGTTAAAAATGTAATAATACCAAAAACACTGAGCAAGGCAAAGGTCATATTAAGATGCAATTTTGTCGATAAAATTACATCATAATTTTTTTAATTTATCCTTAAAATAAAACGAGCTTTCAACCTCTGATATTATTGCAAGATCTCTGTTTATTTTTATTATATTTTTAAAGATCTCTTCATGCATTGGCACCCAGTATTTTTGCTCGTAATCCGGATTCATTGATAGCATGAATTTATGCTTTGCCCTAAAAACGCTATCTGTAAGCTCAGAATTTATTGTATCACCATCCTTCCAGTAGCCCTCCAAATACGTCCTTGTAATTGAATTGAGCATATCAAGAAGATTCTTTTTGGTGGTTGTTTCCGCATTTTCCGGCCTTATTTTATATTCATTTTCAATATTTCTGTAAAAATCCATGTCTATACCGTTGAAATAAATATTATAGGACCTTTTAAGCATTGATATTTCCGGGAAATCATCAGGATTTTTATTATATTCCTTCTCAGAAGTATATGCTATGAACACCTCATGATAGCCAAGTGAACCGGGCATGTCTGCAAGATCCTTATATGTGTAATTTTTTATTTCATTATGCAGCTTTCCAACAGTGGATAAAACAATCATAATATGTAATAACATTAAGGGTTTTAAACTATTCATTAAATCCAATTTTTTGTAATAAATATTTTTTATAGATCGGAAGAGCGT
>NZ_LKBH01000038.1:0-5479 GCF_001402935.1 Acidiplasma cupricumulans
TTAACATATAAATCTAATAATTTATTTTATAGAAAATATAGTTTTCATTTAAAGTGTTAAAATTTAAGTAGAAATGACCCATCATAGACCATGGAGATAATAACAAAAATTTTAGATTCAGAGGCATTACATGATAATCCCGTAAATGATAAACCACAGAGGGAGGTAACAATCATTGAAAACAGTCCTAAAGAAAATACGCCATTGCTTGTAGGACTTGCAGGTTTTTTTGGGTCTTCCAGGAGTTTTTTGAATAAAAGTTATACAAATATTGATTTTATGGATGTTTTAAATAAAATATCTAAAAAATACAGTTTCATAATTATACTGCCAGATACAATGACATACTTCAGGGGCAACCAGTATGTAAATTCTACTGCCGTTGGAAATTACAGCGACTTTATTACAAAGGATCTGATAAAGTTTCTATTTAAAATATATGGAAAACGCGATGTTTACCTCTTTGGAAAATCGTCAGGTGGTTTTGGCTCTATTTATAATGCATTGCATAATCCAGATATATTTTCAGGATTTATAGACATCTCCGGAGATTCATATTTTCATTATTCATATCTAAGGGATTTTCCTGTGGCATATAAAATACTTAAAAATCTGGGCATAAAAAAGTTTATGGAAAAATTTAATTCTGATTATATCCACAGCCAGGATGAGCTTACAGCAGAGAATATAATTGCCATGTCAGCCTTTTATTCACCCAAAAACACTGAAATTAACCTGCCATTTGATTTAAATGATGGTGGATTAAATGAGCACTGGAATGCATGGCTTAAATTTGATCCAGTTAATATTATTGATACATCTGGCATTTCCCTAAAAAATAAAAAGATAATACTTCAAACAGGTATTTATGATGAGTACAGCATAAACATAGGCATGAATATGATACACGAAAAACTCTCAATGCTTAACATTTCACATACATACAAGGAATATCCTGTTGGGCACTTTAATACAAATCATCTTTATTTAGAATCAATGCCTGAAATATTAAAAGACTATTAAAAATATAAATTAAATTTAAAAATTAGTATGATATAATTTCATCTATCAAATCTGCATTTGATAGTATCATCCTTCTGCAGCAGTACCTTTCTATTCCAAGATTATCCAGAATCTCAGATTTTTCTGCACCGGTTGGTTCATGACCGGTTTCATTTCTTATCCTTTTGGATTCCTCCACAAATTTTATGTAATCTGAGGCTATGACCCTGCCACAGCTAAAACATCTTACCGGTATTATCATAGACTCACCTGTATGATTTCTGCCTCTTTGCACGGGCACCATAACCCATTGGCTTTTTCGGCATCTTTCTTCTTATATCATTAACAAGCATGGTTCTATCATATGATCTTAATGTATTTTCAAGCTCATGATCATCGCTGAAATACTGAACTATTCCCTTGGAAATTGCAGTTCTGCATGCATCTGCCTGCCCTGTATTTCCACCACCGTGCACTTTTATTTCTATATCTATTTCACTGGCACGGTCTCCGAGGATTTTTAATGGCTCCATCATTTTGTTTCTTAGCAGTTCTATGGGGTATAATTCTATTGGAACACCATTTATGAGAACCTTACCGGTGCCTTTTTTTGTAACGGCCCTTGCTATTGCCGTTTTTCTCTTACCTACTGTTAAAACCTCACTGCTCATTTACTTCACCCAATATTTTTGATATTTCACCAAGTGTTATAAAACCAGTTGCATTAATATTTATAGCCCTATCTACCTTAATAAAATCATTGTTCTGCAATGATTTTGGTATATTTGAGTATACAGTGCACCTCTTAAATGCTTCAAGGCCATGGGATGTTTTTACAGGAAGCATGCCCCTTATTGCACGCCTTAATATTGCATCTGGTGTTTTGGGATAATAAGGCCCTTTTCTTACGCTTCCTATATCCCTTCTATGATTAAATTTGTCAAGGATGTAACTCCTTTTTCCTGTTATAACAACCTTTGACGCATTTACTATTGTAACCTCCTCGCCCTGAAGTAACTGCTTTGCAACATATGCGGAAAGTCTTCCATAAATATGATTTTCAGCGTTTATATATATCATTTAAATCACCTTATTATTTTTATTCCAGTACCCTTTGGATTTTCATTTGCAAGATCCTGAAGATCTACATACTCGGCACCTGCGGCCTCAAGTTTTGCCCTGGCCTTTGGAGATGCCTTTAATGCAGCAATTTTAATTTTTTTGTTAAAGATACCTGAGGATAATAAAAATCCGGGTATAACTATAACATCACTGTCATTAACCAGGTCATTCAACTTTCCAAGGTTTACCTTTGCATAATTTCTGCGTGAGGAACTCAATCTTAATGCTATGTCCCTCCAGAATGGGGAACCACTCTCGCGCGATCTTTCAAGCAAACCTGTTATTATGTTTACAATTTGAATGCTTGTCTTTCTCTCTACTTTGATCGACATGGCTCTATATTGATAATTAATTAATAAATTTATTGAATTTAAGTAAGGTGTTTTCCCTTTGGCTCCGGTGCAAGTAAATATGTAACGGTAAAACCAGTGATTTCGAAAATTATCAGGAAAATTAAAACATATTTGAATGGAAGGCTAAAGAGTATTATGGGGAATGCAATTGTACCAAGTATTGCACCTATTCTTGAAACAGATGTGGCGAATCCCATTGCAGTTCCCCGTATTCTAGTTGGGAATATCTCAACAGGATAATCGTAGGTAAGGTTTGTTGGACCTATATTATGAAATAAATGCATTATGGCAAAGGCCATAAATGTAAATATTAAGGTGAATGCTATGTAATTCGTTAGAATTGCGAAAACAATCAATGAAATGGCAGCACCGCCAAAACCAAGTATTTCCAGACTTTTTCTGCCTGTTTTTTCAACAAGGTACATGCATATAAGAAAACCTATAAAAACAGGTAATTCTTCTAAAAGTGTGGCAAGTACCACAAGGACTATATTTGAACTGCTATATGCAAATGCCGAGGGTGTATATTCCCATACACCATAACTTGAAACATCATAAGAAAACCATGCAATTGATACAAAAACAGTTGAGGCAAGATATTTTTTACTAAATAGATTTCTTATTTTTGAATCACCCCTTTCCACATCGGGTATTGAATCTATATCAAGGCCTGCAGACGAGGCAACCGCCTTGGATGATTTTAACGCCTCTGTTTTGTTGCCATTTTTACTGAGCCAGAATGGACTCTCCGGAAGATTCCTTCTGGAAAATATTACAATAACCGGAATCACAGTAGCGGTTATATAAAGGAGTCTCCAGTTTAACATGGATGGTGTATAAAGAATAACAGGTATGGAAACAAGCAATAATGCCACGCCACCAAGGGTCCATGAAAAGATATTAAATACAAGAAGTTCGCCTCTTTTATTTTTGGGAGAAAATTCTGCCTGTATGGAGGAACTTATTGGGTAGTCAGCGCCTATTCCAATGCCTGTAAAAATCTGGAATATTATAAATTCTATTATATTTGTTGATAATCCGCTTAATAAAAGGAATATTACTGTAATTACAAGATCATATTCATAGAGCTTTTTTCTGCCAAAGCGATCAGAAAGATTCCCAAGAACAATGCTTCCAAAGAACATTCCAATAAATAGGGATGAACCCATAATGGCGATGTAATATGCATAATATGGGGATGTAATTATGCCAAAATACTGCTTCATATAAAGGATTGCTATTGAATATATTGTTAATACATATCCATCCATAAAAATTCCCATGGAGGAAAGCATTGTTATCTTTAACAGGTATGGCGTAACTGGCAGATCATCTATTTTTCTATTTGATGTTAGCATTTTCCTTACGCTAGTTATAAATGCATAACCGATTGATAAACTTTATTCATGCGTTTTATTTTCCAGACGGTTTATGATCTGTCTTAGTATTCCCATTATTTTGTAAAATTCAGATTCTGTTATCTGGGCACGGCCAATGATTTTATTAAGCATTGTCATAAGTATGTTGATCTGAAAATCCTTGTAATCCACTAAGGTTAACAAATATTCGATTCTGGACATTAAAACATTTAAATTTTCGGAGGTTATAACATCTTTAGCCTCTATAACATTTGTTTTATAGTATCTCACAATCATTTCATATAAAATAATCGCAACTGCATGGGATAAATTATAAACAGGATATTCGGGATTCCCTATAATTTTTATGAAAAAATTGCATTTATCCAGTTCAGAATTATGAAGACCGTTATCCTCACGGCCAAATACCAGTGCAACCTTCTGCCCGTTCAGACCATAATTATCCCAGAAGTATTCTGGTGATACGGGGACACGCCTAAATTTGTTCCCTGATTTTGAAACATCTGATGTTCCGGCAATTATATCAAAACCTTTAATGGCCTCTTCAAATGTATTATATATTTTTGCATTTTTTAAAATGTAATCACCATGCATGGCGCGATGCATGGCCTCCTCATCAGGTATAGTCTTAATTATTCTTAAGTCTGTTAAACCACTATTTGCCATGGATCTGGCAACTGCGCCAATATTTCCCTGATATTTTGGTTCAACAAGGATTACTGAAATAAGATTTTTAATGTCCATTATTGCTTTTCTTTAACTTCCTGATTCTCGGAGGTGCCATTATTTTCTTCCTTATTTTCTTCCTTTTTCTCTGATTCCTGCACTTCCTCAGATTTCTTTTCCTCCCTCTTGTAAAGCTCTTTAATTATTGTATCCTTATCAGGTATGTATTTTCTTATGTCGTTTGCTATTCTATATTTTGAATCAAGCCAGTTAACATCAAATTTTGCCTTTTCAGGTATTTGAATATTTATTATATCATTTTCTAATGATACCTCAAATTCATCGGCGTCACTGTACTCCATATCTATTATGGCCTTTACCTTTTCAGATTCGTCAGTAATAACCTTTTTAATTTCGTATTTATAATACAGATCCTTACCTGCAAGTTCATGATTATAATCAATAAGCACCCTGCCCGGCGTAACTGATATTATCCTGCCAATTTTGTTGCCAATATTAACCTCCTTGCCGACCTCTGGTGTTATATTATTCCTCTGGAACTCCCTCATTGGAACAACCTTAATATTTTTATTATCCCTGAGGCCATATGCATCCTTTGCCGGAACAACAAC
The DNA here is from genome assembly GCF_001402935.1 of Acidiplasma cupricumulans. Classification (NCBI taxonomy): domain Archaea; kingdom Methanobacteriati; phylum Thermoplasmatota; class Thermoplasmata; order Thermoplasmatales; family Ferroplasmaceae; genus Acidiplasma; species Acidiplasma cupricumulans. The sequence continues at coordinate 5,155 of NZ_LKBH01000038.1, forward strand.
CTCATATTCCTTTCCTATTTCGGCATTTTTAAATGAGTCATTTATTGCCTTAAACATGCCCTCGCTACCAATAATTAATACAACATCCTTGTATTTCTTCTTATCATCGAAAATATTCTCTGCCTTCGCAACATCTTCCTTGCTTGTTGATATTAATTTTTTGTCTGGGCCAGCCCTCATCTCGTAACTAAGTTCTATGAAATCACCATCATTCATTAACAATCACCGATAAACTTACTGTTTGAGATTAATTATTTATATATATATTTATTGAAAAAATCAGGTTTACCTTCTTAAGTTTGGTTTCATTTAGATCGGAAGAGCA
>NZ_LKBH01000039.1:0-5394 GCF_001402935.1 Acidiplasma cupricumulans
ATAATCTAGGTCCTTATAGATGTTTTTATGTATTATTGTTCTGTAATCAGCTAATCTTTTGGTTGTGTACCATATTTTGTGTTAATATAAATCCCCATGTTAATAATGAAATGATCATTAAATAACATGGAGAAATATCTCTTGTAACAACAGTAGGTAATAAAATATGGAATATGGCAATATAAACATGTCGAATGTTGATGAAATAATAGAACAGACAATAAAGGAAAAAATAGAAGCACTTATGAAATAGTATACCATATTAATTTTACTATTTTTATTTATTATACATAATTGTTAGAGCTTACTCTGGTCTCCTTGATATTTTCGAATGTTATTGTTTAATTTATTATTTCTGGATCCTTAAAATTGGTATTATTCTTCATTACGGAATATATGGTATTCAATAGCTTATTGAAGCATGCTATCATTAATTTATTGTCATTTAATCTATTACACTTCTATTATTTTTAAAAACTCTTTGAAACCATTGTTATTATTTATAATTATAATGTTCTTAATTTATTCATTTCATTATTTATAATGCAGTAATCAAACTTTTTCTTAGCTATGTCTATTCCTATATATCATATATTCCTCCGATCAGTTGTTTCTTCCCATATCCTAGCAGTCTTGCCTGTTATCAGTGTATTAAACACAATATACCATAGTGTCATATCCTGAAATGAATTCCTTAATAAATTTATTGTTTTTCATGATTTCTTATTAATATACAAATGTTTAAATTTATTTGAAAGATAATCATAGGTGGATTAATGGATATTAATGAATTTATTACTAGTTTTAATAAAATAAAAAAACTGGGGTTTATAAAATCATTAAGAAAAGGCCCTACTGGCGTAGGCAAAACATTAGAAACATATCTTGGAATAAAGGAAAATAATATTAATCTACCAGATCTCGAAGGAGCAGAACTAAAAGCACATAGATATAATTCAGATAATATGATTACATTGTTTACCTTTAATAGGGGCGCATGGATAATGGATCCTTTAGAGGCTGTTAAAAGGTATGGGACAAAAGATATCAATGGCAGGCTTGGCCTTTATTTTACAATGAGCTTCACCCAAAACAGCGCAGGATTATATTTATATTTAGAAAATGATGCGGTTTCTGTAAGGCATATTGACGGCAATGTACTAGTAAGATGGAAATTTTCTGACCTTCAAGAGCAATTTAACAATAAGATACCTGCCTTAGTATTAGTTTATGCCAGATCAGAATTTAGGGGAGATGATGAATACTTTGAATTCTATAAAGCATTATTATTAAAAGGTACAACTAAGGATATTTTAAAAGAAAGCATTAAGAATGGAGTTATATTAATAGATTTAAGGCTCCATGACAAAGGCACAATGGCTAGAAACCATGGCACCGGCTTTAGAGTTCATGAAAAGGATTTACCATTAATTTTTTCCATGTCAGAGGTGATAGCATAATAACTAAAGTGGATGATTGGACATTCAATAACGCAAATACAAGAGGATATACACATATTTACCATGATTACCCTGCAAGGATGATACCTCAAGTTGCAAATAAGTTATTATCAATATATGGCAAAGAAGCAAAAACATTATTTGATCCTTACTGCGGAACAGGTACTTCATTAGTAGAAGGGATGCTCATGGGTATAGATGGCATAGGCACTGATTTAAATCCTTTAGCTAGGCTTATAGCACAGTCTAAATCAGATTACAATATAAATATAAAGAAACTTTTAGAATGCATTGAAGAATTTAATGAAAAAGTTAATAACTTAAAACCAGAAATACCTGAAATAAAAAATATAGATTTCTGGTTTAATAATAATGTTATAATAAAACTGGGCAAAATCAAGGCATTTATAAATTTAATAGAAGACGATCATATAAATCTATTTTTTAAAATAGCATTCAGTGAAACTGTAAGAGAAAGCTCAAACACTAGAAGAAATGAATTTAAATTATTTAGATATAGTAAAGAAAAATTAAGTAAATGGAATCCTGATCCATTTATAATTATAAATGAAAAGCTCCATAGAAATGTAAAAGGATTGGCGGAATTTATAAGGAAAATTAAAAAATTAGATAAAATGCCTGAAATAAAAATATATGGGTACAACTCTGTAAATGAAATACCTAATAATAATATAAAAGAAGACTATGCTGATATTGTAGTGACATCCCCACCATATGGTGATTCCCATACAACAGTTGCATATGGCCAATATTCAAGGTTATCATCACAATGGTTATCTCTAATCAATGAAAATATTGATAAAAAACTTATGGGTGGAATAAAATTAAAGTCCATTCCTGATTTTCCATCAAAAACTTTAAACGAAGCTATAAATATAATAGCATCTAAAAATAATAAAAGGGCATTGGAGGTTGCATCTTTTTATAATGATTTACAAATGTCAATTAAAAATGTCTCTAAAATTATTAAGCTAAATGGATATTCATGCTATGTTGTCGCCAATAGGACAGTAAGCTCTGTTATATTGCCTACATCAGAGGCAATAAAGGATTTCTTTGAATATTATGGTTTTGACCATATAAATACTTATATAAGGGAAATACCAAATAAAAGGATGCCTATAAAGAATAGCCCTACAAATGTTGCTGGTGAAACCATGAATACAATGCTTAATGAGCACATTGTGGTAATGAAAAAGATTAAAAATTAAGGTCATAAAAATTGAATTAGTGTAGAACGTTGAGAAGTGGGAAGCCAAAGAAGAACATGGCAATAATTGTGAATATTGAGTAGCCGTTCACTATATCACTCAGGGGGTTCTTGGATTTCTTCTCCACATTGTACACGTTAGGTATGCATCCATAGAATATCAATGATATCCTAAGCCTATTATTCACGAAATGAGTAATGGCAGCTTATAATTGTGGTTGAATGGTAGGAATATGTAAGGTGCCATAAGAAGACCGATTCCTGCCATGACACCCCAGACCATGATGCCTCTTCCCCTTGACTTTGGATTCGCATCGCCAAGGAATGCAACCGAAGTTGCCTAGAATATTCCAACCTTAAAACCGCCCAGAACTATGAAAATTAAAAGCTCGAGGCAAGTCACGGAGTAGCTAGCCCTAATTGTGAATATCGATAAGAATAGAACAGATATCACCACGATAGTTTTTGATGAAAACCTGACGAAAAGGAATCCCCCTAGAAGGCTGAATATCGTTATACCTACTGCATACCCGCTTATCAAGATGCGGAGATAATACTAATGAATCTTTAGACTCGATATTATGGTTGCGGAGGCAAAAGTATAGGAAGATCTATCAAAGTCTTAGGTAAATGCAGGCAGTGCGCCGATCGCGAAGACCGTGATCAGCACCATAAGGCTATCCGTTGCCATTTTTCTTGTGGTCTGCATGAATGTCAATCACTTTCATGCTATTAAAACATTTCGCCTCTGGAGACGGCGTAATAAGGCTAATTTTTAAATATTATATGACAATTTATATTTATGGACCCATCAGAAGCCTACAGGATACGGTTTGCCACTGATATATCCATTGGCGGAGGATGGGCATATTTTACTGAGAAATATATAAAAGACGATGAGTACCATTCCGTGATAAAGAAGGTGGATAGATCGGGAAAGGTTGTTCAGGTTACATTTGGAGGGAATGAGCGGTATCCAAAGGCCTATGGAGAAGCGCTCTTTTTTGTCAAGTATTCGAAGGATAAAGAGTCGCTGATGCGCATGGATGGCATATCGGAGCCCAGGGAGATCGCATCCTTTGCCAAGATATCGGAGTACGCATACATTGGTGAAGAGGTCTACGTCATAGCACAGGACACCGCTGATAACACCCAACCATTTGAAGCAACTGATATAAAGTACAGGTTCAACGGCCGCGGTCTCCTGCGATCCTTCAATTCGCTTTACAGGATTCATGAAAAACCTGAGAAGATATACTCTGGTCATTTCGATGTTATCGCAATAAGGTCCAACGCTAGACGGATCATAATATCCACTACTGAGAATTCCAATGATTATGGCCTCATAGATCTGTTTGAAATCGATGCGGACGGAAAGAAGCTAAAGAGGATAACCAAAGAGCCTGCAGAAGTGAATGACTTCTCTGTTTCAGAGTCCGGGAGGATAGCCTTCTCTGGTTACTATGGCCTTGATGTGGGAAGGGTATCGAACATCATCTTTCCGGAAGAAGGCATTGAAATACCGTTGGGAAATGATGCAGCCAACTCGGTAATAGGTGATTCTTTCGGCGGATCACACTATCGCCTAGTCTTTGACGGCGATGCATTGTACGCCATCGGGCAGGAGAGATCCTCATCATATGTTTACAGGATCGGTGATAAGGCGGAAAGGATAACACCAGAGAACAGGAATATAGTGGATTTCGATTTCAAAGATTCACTTGCTTATGTTTATTCGGACATGGAAAATCTTTCCGTTGTCAATTTTGGTACTGATTACGATCTTAATCCCGGCGTGATGGGCGTAAAGGCTGATTCATTTGAATTGGATGGTGGAGAATGCTTCGCCATGGTATCTTCAAAGGAGAACCCGTCCATACTCTTCATACATGGAGGCCCTCACACGGCTTACGGAAACACGTACTTCATAGAATTTCAGTATTTCTACAGAAATGGTTACAACATACTCTTCTGCAATCCTCCAGGAAGTTCAGGATACGGGCAGGAATATGAGAAGGCGTGCATAGGCGACTGGGGCGGCAGAGATATGCACTATCTACTTAAGTTCGTTCAGGAGTGCAGATCCAGGTATGGCCTCACAGGAAAAATAGGAGTAACAGGGGGATCTTATGGCGGCTACATGACGAATTGGATAGTTACGCAGACTAACGAATTTGCCTGTGCAATATCAGAGAGATCCATATCAAATCTATTCAGCATGATAGGAACTAGCGACATAGGATTCTGGTTCAACGCCCTAGAACTTGATTTGAAAGATCCATATTCAAAGGAGGGAATGCAGAAACTCATGAACTTTTCGCCAATCAGTTACGTGAAGAAATCGAAAACGCCAATAATGCTTATAACTGGGGAAGAAGATTACAGATGCCCAATAGAGCAGGCCGAACAGTTTCACGTTGCAATGAAGATGAACGGTGTGGAATCAGTGCTGGTTAGATATCCCGGTGACAACCACGAACACGCTAGGACGGGCGTCCCCAAGAACATGGTCGACAGGATTAGAAGGAAAACGGAATGGTTCGAAAGACACCTGAAGAAGTAAAATATTGATAATAACATTCTATATCCTGATATCGGTCAGGTATAACATTTACCATTTCTTCTACAAGATTTATATATCATTAAAGATAACAAAATGATAATTTTTAGGTTTAGTTTAATCATAAAACTTTAAAATTTTTA
>NZ_LKBH01000040.1:0-5127 GCF_001402935.1 Acidiplasma cupricumulans
GTGTGCTCTTCCGATCTCAAAAATTTAAAAAATAGTATATTATATATTTTTAGGAAGCCATGGACAATAAATTATTAATTGAAAAATTAATTGATGCTGCTGGAAAGGAAAATGTATTTACCGATAATGAGCATTTGATAATATACCAGCGCGGTAGTATAGACCCTTTAAAACACATGCCACTGGCAGTTGTAAAAATTACAGATGAAAAAAATATTTCCAGGGTCATAAAGATAGCAAATGAATTTAATATTAATATTATAGCCAGGGGAGGTGGATCAAGCCCAACAGGCGCTGTTGTGCCTGATGATAATACATTAATAATGGATTTAAGGCCGCTTAACAAAATAAACGTTTCAATTGAGGATGGATATGTTGAGGCCTATGCTGGTGCAACACTTCAGGAGGTTAATGAGGAGTGTAAAAAATATAATTTTTTCTTTCCGCCTGACCCATCGAGTGTGAGCGTTTCAACTGTTGGTGGCGCCATAAACGAAAATTCTGGAGGTATGAGATGTGCACGCTATGGTGTGGTTAAGGACTGGATATTAAAACTGGATGTGGTTCTTGCAGATGGCAGTGAAACCACATTCGGTGAGGCCATATATAAAAATAGAGGGGGATTTAACATAATTGACCTGATTGCTGGAAGCGAGGGGACATTATGTATTGTCAAGAAGGCATGGCTAAAAATCATAGCAATGCCCAAAAAAATTTACCGCATTGCCGGATTTTATGATAATATAAATGATGCAATGGATGCCATACTGGCCATTAGAAAATTAAATCCGCTCATACTTGAGTTCAGTGACTATTATGGCATAGTGGCGGCAAATAAAATTAGAGGATTTTCATACCCTGAAACACGCGGTGGCATGGTATTAGCAGATACAGATTTTGATGAATCCTATCTTGAAGACATAAAAAAGATCATGGAAAAAAATGCAAGCAAAATTATAATTCCTGAAAATAAGGATGAATTCAACAATATTTTTGAGGTTAGAAGAATTGCCTTTACAGCCCCTGGAATTCTATTCCCCGGATTTATAGATGGTGATGTTGTTGTACCGCTTTCAAAATTAAAGGATATGATAAATTTTGTGTACAAAACAAGGGAAAAATACGGTGTATACATAGCAACATGCGGGCACGCGGGGGATGGAAACCTCCATCCACAGATTGGTGGAAATCCTGATGACCATGAAAACTGGAGGAACGTTTTGCTTGCCATGGATGATATAAACATTGAGGCTGTAAGGCTTGGTGGATCAATAAGCGGTGAGCATGGAATTGGAAGAATTAAAAAAGATTTGTTATTAAAACAGTTAAAATACAAAAAGCAGGATGAAACAATTATTATAATGAAAAATCTAAAAAAGATGTTTGATCCAAAAAATATTTTAAACAGGGGTAATTTCTTTGACTGAATTTGAAAAAATTTTAAATGATTTAAAAAATGAGAGCTCAAAATGTATCAGCTGTGGATTCTGTGATTCTGTATGCCCAACATATAAAAGTTCAGGATATGACATGGCAAAAACAGCACGTGGAAGGGCGCAGACCGGACTAAATGTTTTTAGGGAAATTACATTAAATGATTTAAGCCTGAACGTTTCAGATACATTTTATTCATGCCTGGACTGCCATGTATGCCTTCAGGTCTGTCCAACAGGGGTTGATGCCGGAAAAATTAGTGATATAGTAAAGGCTATTATCTCTGAAAAATACAAAAAACTTCAGAAGCCTGAGGTTAATTTAATAATAGAAAATATTAAAAAATATAAAAGTCCGGTTCCATTAAAAAAGGTATCATATGAATGGTTAGGCCATATAAAATATGGGAGATCTGACACCCTTCTTTATACAGGTTTAATGTACCAGCTCATGCCGTATACTGAAAATATGGAGAGAATGAGAAAAAAATTAGGAAATAAATTATTTCATATTATGATATCTATGGCATCGGTGATTCCGGTATTTTCGAGATTTGGAAGGCCTGATAAAAGGATGCTTGACAGGACAAATAACACATTAATACATATTGTGGAGCTTTTAAACAAATCAGGGATATCATTTGATGTGCTTGGATATAATGAGCCGTATCCGGGCACACTTTTATATGATTATGGATATATAAATGATTTTAAGGATTATATTACCGGCGTTTACAACATTTTAAAAAATTATAAAAAAGTAATAACAGTTGACCCGCATACATATAATATATTAAGATATGAGTATAAAAAATACATACCAGATTTTAATATTGATGTTTATTATTACACAGATTTTTTAAACAAATCAATGTTTACTAATTCAGGAAAAACAGTTGCATTCCATGACCCATGCCATTTTCAGGGCAATACGGAATATAATGGTGCCATTAATATTATATCCAGTGTTGCCAAGGCTGTAAAGCCTGAGAGAAATTCAAATTTAACGTACTGCTGTGGAGGACCTGATGAACTCCTATATCCAGACCTATCCATGAACATCTCCAAAAACAGGTATAACCAGCTCATTGAGAAATCGCAAAATATTATCACGGCATGCCCCATATGCTCCTATTCACTATCCAGAAATGGAAATGTAAATGATCTGGCAGATTTTCTGGTAAAATGCATAAAATAATTATCCATTAAATTTATTAGGCAAAGAGAGATGGATTTTAAATGAATGACTCAAATTCCGGTGAACTTCAAAGACACCTGACATTCAAGGATATTTTCTTTTTATCCTTTGGTGGGATGTCCCCATTATTAAGTATACTTACATACGGAGCATTTGCATTCACACTTGCAGGCTATGATGCACCAATTGTTATGGTTATAGGAACATTGCTTGTTCTTATTAACGGGCTTTCAGTTAACCAGTTATCAAAAAGATTTTCCACATCTGGAGGATATTACACATATGCATTTCAGGCCCTTTCAGCCAATGTTGGGTTTGATACAGGCTGGATGTATATGTTTTATTCAATATTATACGGCCTTGCATACCTTGCAGGTGCAGTTTTTGTAATTTCATTAATCCTCGGAATACCGGTTTATTTTTCATTCCTTATTATATCTGTACCATCTGTAATATTATTAATAATTGGCATTAAAACCTCATCAAGGTATGCAATATACGCCGTTACACTTGAGGTTTCATTTATGGCCATAATGGTAGTTCTATCGTTTTTCATAACCCACGGGAATTTTTATACACCCTCATTTTCAAGGTATCCAATAACATCAGCAGGGCTGTTTCTCGGTATTTTATTCGCCATGGGTATACCAACAGGTTATGGAACCATAACACCAATATCTGGTGAGGCCCAGGATGCCAAAAGGGTCATAGGAAGGAGTGTAATAGCAGTGATACTATCCGGCGGCATTCTGGCAACTGTTGTTATATATGCCTTTGCAAACATCGTCCTGCAAACACATTACTCCATACCATTTTCAGATAAGCTGCCAATTATAGACATAATACGTTATGATTTTGGAAAATATGGTATATATTTATATTATGCGGTGGCCATAGCAACGGTAAATGATGCGATTCTTGCATTCCTATCATTTGGGTCAGCGGCATCCAGGACATTGTTTAGAATGGGCTATGATAGAACAATTCCATCAATATTCTCAAAAAATGTCAAAAATAACCCAATAGTTTCAGTTATTACAGTTAGCATTGTAATGATGATTATACCTGCCCTAATGTTCAGGTATATGAGTCCAGAGATAGTGTTTATCTTCCTTGGCACAGTTGCCTCACTGGCAGGACTTTTTATTCATTTAAGCGCCAACTTCTCACTGATGAGGATAGGATACAGGCGTGGAAGAAGATTAATATCCAGAATGGAAAGAAAATTATGGAATTATATAATTGACTACCGCGAGTTTATTCTTGCCTCTGTGGGTGCATTAATAAGTTCAATAGTCCTTGTTTATTCTGCATACTCCACGGTTCCATATTATACAACAATATTTCTTACATGGGTCGTTATTGGATTTATTTTATCTGAGGTAAAGGCAATAGTTACAAAAACACCATACATGCCTGATATAGGCAGGGAGGGGAAAATAGTTGCAGAGAATCTTACCAGCATGACCGTTGCAAAGGCCAGAAATCCTGCCACAGATGTGATTGTAAATATAAATGATACATTGAGGTCTGCAATGGAAAAAATGCTATCAAAGAATATGCCCGCCTCAATAGTTGTAAATAATGAGAGTAAGCCCATAGGTACAGTTTATTTAATAGACATATTATTGCTGCCACAGATAGCAATAGAAAAGGGTAAAATTAATCAGATTAGAATAGAAAAGGTTGTGAATATAGGTGAGAATGAAAACATTACAGATGCAATAAGATTGATGAAGGAAAATAATGTGCCATTGCTTGCAATAATAGATGCCTCTGGGAAATGCACCGGAACAGTCTCTGAGAGGGAGGTGTTGTTACAGCTTGGAACTGTAAAAAAGGACGATGACACGGGTGCCCAGGCCACTGAATAAAATAAAAAAATTAAAATTTTTAAAATTTAAAAAAAATTAAAATCTTGCAGCCATTAAATATCCTGAAGAACTCCCTGAGGATCCATATGATCCCCCAAAGACAGATGTCATTGAATCTATAATTGAGTATGCAATTTTTTTGAGCACATTGGCAAGGCTAATATTTGCAAGGAATAAAAATGCCATATTTTTCTTGTATCCAAATCCTAGGTAAGCATGTAAATAGCTGGCATTACTGGCATTAATAACACTGTATTCAAAGCCGTTGTATGTTTGATTCTTCATTATAAACTTGATCCCAGCGGGCAATTCAGTAAGAATAGTTTTATAACCAGATTTTGCAAGTGATGTGTTGTTAAATTGTGCCTCATAAACATAAAAAGCCGTGGATGGAGATGAACCTGTTGTATTGTAATAAACTATTTCGGTTTTTGTTGTATTTTTTGCTGGGCCCTGGGACATTACCTTTGAAACATTGTATGAATTTCCGGTGATGCCTTTTACTGTGGACTGGCTTGGGAAACCAAAGTGTGATTCCGAGGAGGCTATATAGTAATACGCACCTGCAGCAATGATGATTATGACGACCACTACGACTATCGTATACTTTATTTTACTATTA
>NZ_LKBH01000041.1:0-4977 GCF_001402935.1 Acidiplasma cupricumulans
TAAATAATAAAATATTATTCTGTGGTCCATTATTTGGAAAACAGTTATTGTTAGAATATTTACATGCATCTATCTTTTGTCTTCCATCCATCAATGAATCTTTTGGAATAGCAAGATTAGAAGCTATGGCAAATGGTATACCTGTAATAACATCGGAAGCTGGGTGTGGAATGGAATTCAAAAATTTTGGCAGTCTGATTTTTTATCATGATGATCGTGTAAAACTAGAATATTATATTAAAGCTTTAATTTGTTCTGAGTTAAAAAGAATTGAAATATCAGAAAAGCAAAGTAAAAACTTGATAACATATAGTATCATTATTCAAAAATTACTAGATTTTTTAGAATAATTTTTTACTTTTAGTTATTATTCAATTGTATGATTTTATTAATTTCTATCGTGTACCATATTTGTGTATTTATAAAGGGTACCTCTTATTGAACATCTCTTTAATCTCATCATTGCATTTATAGTATCCATTCATTTTCCTGAATGCATGCTTAGAATTGAATTCTATTGATTTTAAATAGAATATCTTCATTGCAGAGTCTCCGTCAGGGAATGATGATACTGTTTTTATCCTTCTTCTTATTTCCCCATTCATTATTTCTATAATATTTGCTGATTTTAATGAATTCCTTATTCTTGATGGATAATCATAGAATCTTAATAATTCACCTAACTTTATTTCAGTATTATATATTATATTAGGATATCTATTCTCCCATTTATTCTTAAACTCATTGAATTTACCTATGGCCTCATCCTTATTATTGCACTTAAACATTTTATTTGCATCATCCATTATTTCTAAATCCCTTTCCTTTACCTTGGATTTCAATCCCCTCATATAATGTATGGTGCATAATTGAAAATCACTTCCAGGATATATATTCATTATTTCCTCATCCAAATTATTTATACCATCTGCTATAAATAATAATGGTTGTTTTAATCCCCTTTTATATATATATCCTCTAATACATCCTTATAATTATTATGTGATTCCTTTATAGTTAAATAGAACCCTAATATTTCATATTCTCCGGATTCCTTTATTCCAAGAGCAAATATTACAGGTTCTTTATCAACAGTTTCCCTTCTTAAATAGAAGAATAATCCGTCTAGCATTACTGCCATGTATCTATTATCAAGTTTTCTATTAACAAATTTATTTACCTCCTCCAGTGCCAAATCTGTTATCCTTGATACTGATGATGGTGAATACTTATTATTGAATATATCCCTTAATATATTTGATATTCTTCTTGTTGATATACCATTTGAATACATTGATGTTATTAATTCATCAAGGCTTACTGACTTATTTGATTCTATTATAGCACTGTGGAATTTAATATCCCTGTTCCTTGGCACTGATAAATCCTTGATCTCGCCATACTTTGTTTTTAGATTCCTCTTATAATAACCATTCTTTATTCCAGTATTCTCCTCTAAGTACTGATCCTGTTCTATTTTCATAAGTGCTTCTATTTTTTCCTTTACTGTCTGTTCTATTAATTTCTCTATATCCGATATGTTTATATTGCCATATTCCATATTTTATTACCTCCTTTGTTCAAAGAGATATTTCTCCCTGTTATTTAATGATCATTTCATTATTAACAGGGGGATTTATATTTACACAAAATATGGGACACAACCTATATAGAAACATAATATATTTTAAATTGCATAATTATTCAACAAATTTAATATAAGTTGATATAGATGTATTTAAATGTAATTTTTCCATAGAAAAATTAATTTAACTTATAAAATTTAGGTAATATATTAAAAATTAAGTATTGCAAATTGACAACTTATTTGTTTTTCAAATACTTATAGTATAAGTTAACTGTTTCTTTTGTTGTACTTGATAAAGAAAGACCCTCTTCTGCTATTAATTTCTTTCCGTTATTTATGAATTTTTCTAGTTCTTGCTTATTATTTAAGACGCTTAAAAGCTTATCAAAAATGCTTACAAATTTAAATGGATCATATACTATACCAGCATTGAATCTTGTTATCAATTCTGCTATTCCTGCATATTTTGAAACTATGACAGGTGTTCCACAGCTTAATGCTTCTAAAACAACCCTTCCAAAACCCTCTGCTTTGTTTATTGATGGAAGAATAAGAAAATCAGTATAACAAATCTCTTTTATCATTTCTTCAACAGTTAAGTTGCCTAGGAAGCCAATATTATTCAGATTGTATAATTTGCATTCTTTCTCATACTGTTCTCTAAGGTTGCCATCCCCAATTATGCTAACTAGCAATTTAACTGGTAATTTAAGGTCATTTATCCCCTTTATTCCCATAATCAGTTCATGAATTCCTTTATATTTATGAGATTCATCCAATCGTGCAATACATAAGAGCTTAATAGAATTTTCATTTACGCTATGTTTGTATACACATTTATATTTTTCAGTGTCTATTCCAGTAAACTCAATTAAACTTAACTTTTCTTCTGGAATGCCTTTACTTTTGAATTTCTTTTCATCCATTTTAGACTAGACCATAATTGAGTCAACACTTCTAAACGTTGATAAAAGCTGTAATTCATCTATTATTTTTCCAAGAGTAACTACATGATCAGGATGATATGTAATTATTATTGGTATATGTAGAATCTTTAAAAATGGTATAATAATATTTTCTCCACCAGTTTGATAATTTATATGAAATATATCCGGATTATATATTTTTATAATATGCAATACTTCAATAAAGTTTATATTAAGTTTATATTTATTCTTTTAATCGAAAAAGGTTTATGAAGTCTGAATACCTTGAATTGAAATGTATCTTTTACCATAGATTTTTTTGCTGTTATAACTCCAACTTTATGGCCTTCTTTAGTTAATTCATTAGCTAAATCTATGGCATAATTTTCACTTCCACCTATAGATGGATAAAAATGGTCTGAATATATTAAGATTCTAAGATTTTTCTTCTCCAATTAATTTTCACCTCTTAATTAGTCTAGAATTGATTTAATATTATCATTAACCAATATTATTTTGTTTTCTATCTCGATAATATCATTTTTTTTATTAGAATTTAAATTTGACATTAAAACTGTACTCAAGTCTTCTGGTTTTATCAGCTTAACTGTAGGATTGCCTGACGCCTGTTCTCTATATTCTGGAAAATCAAAGGCGATGATAGGCACTTCAAAAAACATGCCCTGTTCAAGAACCCCTGAATGACCACCTGGAACATTATATGGGAGTAAAATGAGATCCGCTTTTAGGAATATATTTATAAGGTCTTTTTCTTGTACATATCCCAAATACTCATAAATTATATTAGAATATAAATCAAGTAGGTTTTTAAATTTTGATTCGTAATCCGGAAAATGGCTATTCACACCACCAGAAATGATGAGTCTAAATTTAGCTCCTTTATTCTTTAATTTTGATAAATTGGATAAAGCTAATTCAATATTCTTCTGTGGTCCCCAGTAACCATGTAGAAGTATCGTTAGTGTTTCAGATTTATTAATTTCTAAAAATTTCTTTTCTATTAAATTATTCATGTAAATGGTGGTTATAGCTTCAAGGTAATGTGCATTTAATACATGTACCTTGTTTTCTCCAATGGCTTTGTCTATTCTTTCTTTGTATAAATTTAGGAGTACATAAGTTGGAATGTTTTTAAATATAATTTTTTCAACTCCTCTAAGGATATTTGATCTAATCCTATTATAAAAAGAATTGTAGCCTAACATTTTAAAATCATTAGTAAATACAGAGTTATGATATATTATTTTAATGTTGCGTATCCTTAATAATTTGGTTAGGAACAATGGTATTATGAGTGCTGTAGCGTTTGCTATTGATGTATTACCAAAGCCAGTAGGCAACATATTAAAAATTACAACATCATAATTGTTCCATTGAACACGCAATAGCCTTATAATAGATAGGGGATGATCATACCGGTAGAAACTAATAATATTTACGTTTTTTGGTATTTGAAATTCTTCTGTAACTTTATTGATTTTTGGACAGTATACATCTATTGAAGCTACATTTTCCATTCGAGATAAAATTATAACTAGTGGAGTGCCTGAAGTCTGCAATGATGTACCATGATTAATGAAATCCCCAATATAAGCAATTTTCACATTTCCGTATTCAAAGAAATAATTTAAAAGTATCTACAAAATCTTGAACAAAAATTTTTCTACGCATCCTCACACATAGTATAATAAACTTATTTATACAAACATTAGATTACCTTTCATGTCAATCAGGAATAGGGAAATTTTAGTTACAGGCGGTGCAGGATTTATTGGAAGAAAAATTATAGAATTATTAAACAAAAAGGGCATTATCCAGTATCATATGACATAGCAAAAAAAGATACTAATGCAAATAACCATATAATTGGAAATATATCTTATTATGATAAATTACATAGTTCCATGAAAGGTATTGATTATTTTTTTAATCTGTCTGCAGTTATATCCACACCAGAATTCGAGGATATAAATCCAATGGCTATGAAATTAATATAATGAGAACATACAATAACTTAAGGCATCATATAACAATAATGTTAAGAAAGTTATACTGCATAATACTCGGCAGTATACGGTAACATAAATGTGCCTGTTAAAGAAGATATGGTAACAGATGCATATCCAAATTTATATGCAGTCACAAAGTATACAAATGAAATAACTGCAAGGTCATTTTCTCTTTTAAGGCATCTGGATTCAGTTTATTTGAAGTATTTTAATACATATGGTCTGGGAGAGAACAGCAAGGGAGTAATGTTTGGATAGTGATTCTTAAACAAAAATTTTTCCATGTCATAAGACATTTATCATCGACCTCTTATAATAATTAATTTTTCTTCTTCTATAGCCATCCTTAAGATTCGTTAAAAATCCTCTGTAATATTCCCTGAAACTACTATCATTATTCCATTTACCTAAAAACTGCAAAGGTGAATAGTAA
>NZ_LKBH01000042.1:0-4780 GCF_001402935.1 Acidiplasma cupricumulans
AATAAAATACAGATAAAATTATTTCTAGATAATGAAATAATAAAATTACAGGCCATAAAAAATAAAAATAGGGATGAATATAATTTCGAGGATTTTTTATTGAACGATCAATTAATATCATGATTTAATTTTTTATATTCATTTAAAATTATTTTAGCTGTATTTATATTTCCCTCAGACTTTATAATTTTTTTGTACATCTCAAGGCTTTTAAATGACTGTATCCTTAGTAATTCTCTATTTTTACATAAATATCTTATTTTTTCTGGAAATTCCTGTATATCACATATGATTATGTTATTATCAGTATTATATTCCTCATAGCTTCTTAAGCCAATTTTTGTTGATACCACCGGTATGCCATATGAAAGATAATCAAGGACCTTTAAATTTCTTCCACTGCCCTCGATCACAGGATTAACAGCCATGCATGCTGATCTTAACACCATATCCTTTTTGGCATCATCTATTACTCCAAGGAATTTCACATTTTTTTGTGACTCCTTAAATTTATAATTTTTTACATTTCCTATTATAATAAAATTAAATTCAGGAAGTTTTGCGGACATTTCTAAAATATGCCTGACAGCATCTATATTGGCCTGGTACAGGGACCCGATAAATACTATATTATTTGTTTCCATACCATTCCATTCTATATTTTTATTTTCAGTTAGCAGTG
Source organism: Acidiplasma cupricumulans (assembly GCF_001402935.1). NCBI lineage: Archaea > Methanobacteriati > Thermoplasmatota > Thermoplasmata > Thermoplasmatales > Ferroplasmaceae > Acidiplasma > Acidiplasma cupricumulans. The sequence continues at coordinate 683 of NZ_LKBH01000042.1, forward strand.
GTATATAGAATAGTTTGAACTCATCTATAATTTTTTTGAACTCCATTATATCATTTACTGAAAGTGATAATATCATATGCGCATTTTTCAACAATTCCTGCTCTATTTTGGAGACATAATTTTCATAGGGGTTGCCAGATCTGAGCCCCGTTTCATAGTTGTGTGCATCGTATATTATAAATTTATCTTTTATGTATGGCCTGAAGAGTTGATACTGCCAGGGCCCCTCAAATATTATAATATCACTTTTTTTAATTTCCTTTATAACCTCATGGACATATTTTTTACGTAAATATTTGCCCATGGAGAGAAAAACTTCAAATGACCGGTTTCCCTTTAAATAGGACATAATCATAATTAAAACTGACCTGTACTGCCTGGAATTACCCATATTTTTATCAACCAGCACAGGCCCGCCAGCAGAAACCAAAAGCCTATTTTCATAATTTTTAAGAAGGTTATGGCATCTTAATGAATATGCACTAATGTATTCAGGTATGATCTGCCCGTGGCATATCTGTAAAATTTTAGGCATGGCCATAAGATGGAATGCAATTGTTCATTATAAATATCTTCCTATATCTTTAAAAGATAATCCTCAACCCTTCTATTGTATTTTAATGGAAGTTTATACTGAAATATTTTTATGAATTTAAATGGATAATGAAATCTGTTTCCCTTATAGCTTGCCACAGAAAGCCAGTGAAGGACATCATCATAGTTCAGATCGTATTTTATTCCTGAGTTTAATAACCCTGAAAGCATGTTTAATTCTATTTTTAATGATATTATATAATCCCTGGCAAGCATCCGGGACTTTTTGGTTTTTAAAAATTTATACATGGTTTCCAGAGAATTCAGGTATCTTAAATATGTTTCCATTTTTATTTTCCATCTATCTATTCCACGCAAATTTGTATTGCTGGTACTTTCATGGAATCTATAATATGTTAAAAATTCACGGCTGAGTTCTATTTCCCCACCGGAGTCAAGGGATATATAATAAAAAAAGGTATCATACAGGGCCCTTACCTTTGATAGATATTCCATATTTATTATATCTTTTTTAATGGAAATTGATGATAAATTAAAATCAGGGCTGTAATAATATTCATCAATGCTATTCCCCTCATCATTGATAAATGTGCATCTATTATGAAAGTAAACCAGATTTTTATTATTTTTAAAGCTATTATATACATACTCGAGTTTATTGCTGTAAAAAAGATCATCATAATCCAGAAATGATAAAATATTTCCATGGCTGATCCTCAGTGCAGCAATATACTTTGAGGATAGGGAAAGATCATTTACATGCAAAACTTTTATTAAATGCTCATTTTCCATTTCTGAAATTTTTTGATCCTCATAATTTAAAACTACAATTATTTCATAAAAATCCCTGCCCAGAGACTGGTTTAATGCACTTTCTATGGCCTTATATACAAGATTATTTGGTTTATATGACGGTATTATAACAGAGATAAAATCTGATTCCATTAAAAATGCTATAAGAATTCTGTATAAATTATTTTTTATATACTATTTTTTGCATTACATCCAGGTATCTGGAATATGTTTTCTCATCTGAATATTCATATGCCGTTTTAATAGCGTTTTCAGACATTTTAATTAATATATCAGGTTTATCCTCAATCTTCGTTATTATATCTTTATAATCATCATCTGTACCGGCAATGAACGAATTTATATTATTCTTAAGACCGGGCATGTAAACGTTTTTACCCGTCACGGGAACAAGACCGCATGCCATCCCCTCGACGATGGTCAGGCTAAAAGCCTCTGAAACAGATGGCAATAAAAGTAAATCACAGGCCTGATAATATTTTAATAAAATGTCGTCGGATACACGGCCCAGAATGTGGATTCTATCATTACCAGCATATTTTTCAGTGTTGCCTATGCATATAAGATGTATATTTTTTGAATTTTTAATTAATTCTATGGCAAAATTAAGCCTTTTTCTCTCTGGAGACATGCCCACCCAGAGTGCATAAATTACTTTATTTTCCATGTTTAATTCATGCCTAATTTGAATTTTATTTCCTGGCCTGAAATAACCTGTATTAATACCAATATTAATCGCTGTTATATCGTTTTTAGAATACAATTTTTTTAAGGTATCCAAAAGACTGGCAGATACGGTTATAACAGTGTTGCAATGCCTAACAGAATATCTTTCCATTAGATATGAAAAAAATAAATTTGGATGGATTAAACCCCATTTAATTACAGATTTTTTAGTATAATTTTGTTTTACACCGGCAGAAAATAGTGATGTTCCGTGCAGGGTCATGATTTTGTTTAAATCATTAATTCTGGAAATAAAACATCCATTGTCACCGTTAATATGCGCCATATCATATTTTTTCATGTTTTTTTTAACATAAAAATAAACTTTTATATTATAAATGAGTTTTTTAAAATAAGGAAATTTAACCTTAATCTGAATGAATTTAATATTATTCTTTATATATATCTTATTTTCCGTCCCGGAAATCATAATGGAAACCTCGTTTCCATTTAAAGTTAAATATTTGGAAAGACCATTTACGAATCTCTCAATCCCACCGCCAAATTCTGGAGGTTTGTATGCAATTTCCAGTATTTTCATTAAATGACCCATTAATGATTTATTTAATATATAAAATATATTAGAATACTTTTAGGTAACCGCATGTCCCCTTCTAGGTGATTTCATTTCAAATTTTTGCCTTCTTCCCATATTATTTAGTGCCTGTTTTATGTTATTTATCAATAAATTAGCCATATCCCTTGAAAAGCTTTCCCTCACAACTATTCTCATTAAAACAGTACCGCTGGCATTATCAGGAAGAGAGTAGGCAGGTATGATCCATCCGAACTTTCTTAATTCCGATGATAGGTCAAAGAGATCAAAGGCATCCTTATGTTTCTGTTTGAAGGTTATTACCGGTATATGTTCTGCTGAGCTTACAAGTTCAATGTTATCCATTTTTTTAATCTCACTTGCCAGATACCGGGCATTTGCCATCATATTTTCTGCAATTCTTTTATATCCTGATATCCCCATTCGTAATATATTGTAATACTGTGCGGCAATATTTGATGCACTCCTGGAGAAATTCAGGGTATATGTGGGCATCTCATTTCCCAGATAATTAACATAAAATATAAGGTCTTCTGGGAGATACTTTTTATCCCTGAATATAAGCCAGCCAAGACCTGGATATACAAGTCCAAATTTATGCCCCGAGACGTTTATTGAGGCCACATGATTTAGCCTGAAATCCCATAGAAGATCAGGCTCAATAAAGGGTGTTATAAATCCAGCGCTGGCAGCATCAACATGCAATGGTATAAAATTTCCGGTTTTTTCCTCATATTCATTAAGCATTTTATTCAGTAAAAGAACATCATCAAATGCGCCAGTAAATGTTGTTCCAAGCACGGCACCAACGGCTATTGTATTTTCATCAATGTTTTTAATTAATTCCTCAGGGCTTGATACCATGGTTTTTTTATCTATGGGCACTATTCTCGGTTCAACATCAAAGTATTTTGCAAATTTGTCCCACACAACATGGGTGTCTGCACCAAATACAATATTGGGACTTGAATAATCCTTATTTTTTGATTTCATTTTTTGCTTCCAGTTCCATTTATGCGCAAGAAGTGCAAGCATTATTGCCTCTGATGATCCAATTGTTGAGGTACCTATAAATTCATTTTCCTCAGGTGCATTATAGAGCCTGGCCAGTATATTCACTATTCTATTTTCCTCCTTTTTTATCTGCGGGTATTCAAAAGAGTCAATAAAATTCTTATGGGCATTTTCCATGTAAAGTTTATCTGCTTCCGGTTCCATATAGGTTGTAACAAAGGTGGCAAGGTTAAGCTCCGGTATTCCATCTAGATTTAATTCCTGATGAATCATTTCATATGCTGCCTGGGAAGGCATTCCATTTTCTGGAAATTTATTTTCCGGCACCGGCGAATCAAAATACCGGTTGCTGTATGTTCCATAAACCTTTTTTTCTGAATCTTTTTTAACGCTGACCATGAATTTAAGATATTGACATACTATTTAAATATATA
>NZ_LKBH01000043.1:0-4745 GCF_001402935.1 Acidiplasma cupricumulans
TAATAAATAATATTTACTTTGTTTCCTCAATAGAGAAGGATGTTTCATTTCCCTCCATGTATGTTTTGATAACCTTATCTGTATAAAGTGAGAGTTTCGTTTGCCCATCGCCATCATAAATTAAACCTATAAGTGATGGTTTTTTCATTGCAAGATTAAAGAATGAACTCCAGAATTCACTTTCATATACCGGAACACCTGAATCATTCCTTGGAATCACATCCCCCACATTGTATATAAAAAGTGCTGGATCCTTTTCGCTTGAGCTTTTTGTTGTTATTTCGGCCCATAACTTCTCTGCAAGCAGAGTTGCATCATCGCCATCCCTTACAATAAGCCTGCCAGCATAATCCGCACTTAATGAAATTTTAACAACCTTGTATGCCTCGTCATCCGAAACTATATTTTTAAAAGGGTCAAACATGGCTGTCTGCAATATGAAAATTTTTCTGTTAGATTTTAGAATTTCCCCCATTAATTTTCTGGCAACCTCTAATTTTCCATCACCATTTTTACCGTACATTAAAATTTTATAATCGCTCGAGGCAATTTCCTTTAACTGGGCCATTCTGGAATCAAAGTTTATATCTGTTTCCGTCCCTCCAAAATTTTTTGATTCCAGATATTTATGGGCGATCTCACTGGCCTCGGGTCCACGGCCCTTGTTATCCAATCTCAGCTCTATCCTCTGGCTGTAATCCATAATCATCATTTTGGTTATCTCAGCCCTGTAAGTATATATAGTCCTTTTTTTTGTATTCATCATTTCTTTTATTGAAAACTTAACTTCCGGGTCAAAGATTTTATATGTAGGTTTTTTTATATTCTTCCATGTAAAATCAATGTCTATATATTCCCTGAATTTTTTCAATATATCCTGGTTCTGGGTCCTGCTATCAGCAAATTCGTGTATGATTTTCTGATTTTTTCTTACATGTTTTTCCTTTTCTATCAAAATAATTCTTACCCTGAATTTGTCCTCCTTAATTGAATATTCAAAATCCTCTGATTTTTTATTATATTCATAAAACCAGATTAAAATTCCCTGATTTTTATCAAGGCTTGAGAGAAATGCTTTTAATCCCTTTAATTCTATTCCGGTTTCATCATGGTCTGAATAATAATATGGATCATTTAACCTTACAGATATATATGAATTTCCTGCCTTGGGCAGTGAGTCTATGGGGTCTATGTCTATTGCCTCCTTAACAAATGATGGCCTGCTGTTTGTGTATATATAAACATGAACATCATCAGACTTCTTATAATAAAAAACACCAAAACGGTTTCCAAGCGTGCTAAATAACCTTTGATTATAATCATCGTCCTTTATACCATTTATAACCTCAAACCACTTGCCCTCCTGAGACATTTAAAGACCTTAATTATTATAATTATTGGATATACTTAAATTTTGTCATGCAGCGTCATTCAGTAAATTTGATTTATATAATTTTAGGGCAGGATATAAAAACTATTATAATTGCAAACACATTATTGTTCATAAATGTATTCCATAGGCATAGATATAGGAACTGAAAACTCTGCAGCGGCCATAACCACCATTATTAATGGGTCAATGAAAAGTGTTATAATACCATCAGGTGAAGGCACTCCTGATGGAAAAACGACCCCAAGTTATATAACATTTGCAGGGAAAAACATATATACGGGCATGCCGGCCAAAAAAATGGAAAAAATTTATCCTGACGGGACAATTAAAAATTTTAAGAGGAAAATTGGTACTGATTATCTCTTTAAAACCGGTAATGAATTCCATACACCACAGGAGTTAACAGCAATTTTACTTACAAAAATAAAAATGGATGCCGAGATATATCTTAAGGATAAAATAAGGGATGCCGTTATAACAGTTCCTGCCTATTTTAATGACAATCAGAGGAATGCAACCAAGGTTGCAGCAGATCTTGCCGGAATTAAGGTTAAAAGGCTGATAAATGAGCCCACTGCTGCGGCAATTGCCTACGGTTTTAACCAGTTTCTGGATGAAAGGGAGCTAAATGAAAATGTAATTGTATATGATATGGGTGCCGGAACGCTGGATGTGACAATATTAAATATAAGGAAAAGAACATTTAGTGTACTATCAACATCCGGGGATACAATGCTCGGTGGAATAGAAATGACCAATGCATTATATAACCATCTTAGGTCAGTTTTTATTAAAAATAACATAAATATTGATTCCTCTGAGAAAATATTTTATCTTAAAGAGTTTGCAGAATATGCAAAGATATGGCTTACCTATAATTATACCATCAGCTTTTCACCCTCCAGTGTGCTATCCGGTGATTTTACAGGCCGTGGAAACATTAATATTGAAATAACAAGGGATGAGTTTAATTCAATTATAGAACCAATAATTGAAAGGTCATTTAGGGCAATAGATGAGGCCTTTTATAAATCAGGCATAACAAAAAACAATGTAAATCATTTAATTTTTATAGGTGGTCCAACTAAAATACCGTTCTTACAGAATACGGTTGAAAAATATCTTGGCATAAAGGCACTTTCAGGAATAGACCCAATGTACACTGTTGCCATAGGTGCATCAATTATAGCCGCATCAAAAGCTGAAATAAGGGAGGCCATAAAAACTGGAATAATATTTAAGGATGTTACACCCTTAACACTTGGCAATGTAATAATTAATGATATAGTCGTGCCAATGATCCCAGCAAATACCAGAATACCATGTTCTGTAACAAAACCCTTTACGACCGTTAGGGACTATCAGAAGGAAATAGTCATAAAGATTGTTCAGGGTGAAAGACCAATAGGAAGCTACAATGAATTGATTGGCGAGTTAAGATTAACAGACCTAAAGCCGGCGCCAAGGGGAGAGGTAACAATAGATGTAACATATGTAATAGACCGGAATGGTATTTTAAGGGTAAGTGCCAGGGATTCATCAACAGGATCAGAGAATCATATAATTATTAAAAAACCCATAAACATGGACCCTGAGAAAATTGAAAGGATAAAAAGTGAGGTTAAAAAATATTATGATTCAGATATGCAGATTAAAAACATAGCAGAATTAATGAATAATGCGAATGAAATGCTTTACAGGCTAAAAAAAATTGCAAATTTTCAGTCCGCCTCTGGAAAAATATCCTATTATAATATAAGCCAGGACATAATAAAACTTACAGATCTTATTAAGAACAAGGATATTAAAAATCTAAAAACTTTAATTGAAAAATTAAAAAATGACTATAATATTAATTATTAGCGGAGATTAAACTCCCCGGCCTCTCTTAATACCTCTGGTTTTTTCTTTATATAATGCAACGTTATTGAAATTCCTCCACCAAGCACCCAGATTATGGTGAATATAAACGATGCAAAATATGCTGTATTTATTCCTGTTGGATTAAGCACATATTTATGTATAATATTGTATGCAGTGAAATATATGACAATGGCACCTATTATGGTGGCAGCCGTTGGGGCAATTCCATGTTTTAATATGCTAAATTTATTTATCCTTCTTGTATAAAATGTTAATGATGTGTTGGCGAGTATATGTACTATTATAATTGAAATTCCGGTTCCAGCCTCCAGAACAAACGCAGCATTCAATGGCCCAAAAATAAGGCCAACTATGACATCAAGTATAAATGAAAATACTGCCCAGGTAATTACCGCATTTGCCGGTGAGTGATATTTTTTATTTATTTCTCCGAGCTTGGAGGGAAAAACAATGTTATCCCTTGCAGCAGAATACCACCATCTGCTAACTGCAGTTGCCTTTGAAACCCCATTTGATAAATAACTGTTTAAAGTAAAAACTATTAGAAGTATAAGTCCAACAGGTCCCAGGTACCTGTAAAATACAGTTAGACCTGCATCAGGATGGCTTGCAAAGCTTCCGATATTTGAAATTCCCCATCCAACGGTAAGGGCATATGCAGATGGTATGAGTGCAATGGCCGTAAGTATCATGGCAAAAACTATGGATTTACCTATATTCTTTTTTGGTTTTTCTATCTCCTCTGAAACTGTTGTAACAACTCCGGATCCCGTAAAATCCAGTATTGAGAACACGGATGCAAACATAATGGATGAAAAACCAAGTGAATATTTTCCGGTAACCTCAAATGGTATAAGCGAATTCCCTGACCCAACCCTTATAATTATTATAATTGATCCAATTAAAAGGAATAATATCTCCATTAAACCGGCTATTGCAGTGTAATTAAGGGACGGCCTTATTCCAAGATATGTTACTGTGACAATAAAGGCTGTGAAAAGGCCTGCAAAGAGTATCCATATATAAGGAATTGATGTTATTGCTGGATACATTAAAAATATGAAACTTGAAAGACCAAGTATTCCAAAGGCTGCACCTGTGACATCATAGTACATAAAGCTAAGCGCTGTAATGGGCCCCATGGCACCATCCTCTGTGGCCCCTGCTGCATATGCATAGTAGCTTCCGGCATTTGATTTGAACTTTGATAGCTCAAATGGTGTGACCATCCATAGTGCGTAAATTATCCATCCAATTATTACTGATAGCACTGTTTGCGCACCAGATATTGAAAAGGATGCAACCAGCAGTATGGCAATATCTGCTGCAGGGGCAACCTGGCCGAGGGATTGAAACGTTCCCTGCAGCAGCCCTATTGAATTTCTTTTTAATTCTGTTTTTTGCACAGACATTATAAACACCAATAATTAATTTAATAGTTGAATATTATATTAAAATTTTTTGTTAA
>NZ_LKBH01000044.1:0-4557 GCF_001402935.1 Acidiplasma cupricumulans
AATATAATTTTAATATATATTTTTGGAAGTAAATGGAAAATGGTGATTTTTTTCCAAGGACTGCATTGATTACTGGTGCTGCTCGTGGTATAGGACTGGCTATTGCAAGAGAGCTTGATGGATATATAGATTACCTGATACTGGATGATGCCGGGTTATCTGTTACTGGGGAGACAGAGGATGCCGATTTAATATACAAAGAAATTAAAAAATATAAATGGAAGTCACAAATAATACCAACAAATATATTATTAAATAGCTTTGAACAGGCTAAAAAAATTTATGATTTGGGAATGGAAAATACAAAAGGGATTGACGTTTTAATTAATAACGCAGCCATATTAAATGACAAAATGGTTTTTAATATGACACCAGAGCAATGGGGTAAGGTTCTTGACTGTAATTTAAATGGTCATTTTTTTCTAACAAGTATGATAACAAAAGATTTTCGCAAAAATCTCTACGGACGAATTATAAATATAATATCTAGTTCCGGTCTCATTGGCGATTATGGTCAATCAAACTATGCAGCATCCAAAGGTGCGTTGTTTTCTTTAACCCGTGTTTGGGCACTTGAGCTTGCCAAATATGGAGTGACTGTAAATGCCATTGCCCCATTTGCACATACCCGAGTAACTGATATAATTCCAGATAATAAGCCATGGCTAGTTGATTATTTAAGAAAGGCCAAAACTGCAAACCCAGCAAGCGTTGGAAAACTATGTAAATTTTTGATAAGTCCAGATAGCAGGTATATAACAGGGCAATTATTTGGCATACGTGATGATGAATTTTATATATTTAGCCAGCCCCGTATAATTGATACTGTCAAGGGCGAGGTAACTCAGGATTTATTTAATTCAGCAATCAAAAAATGGGAAGATTTTGGCTGGCTTTACCCGCTTGAGAGTGATATTATGTATATGTCTAAAATAGATAGGTGAGTGTATGGATAGATTTAATAAGAAGATTTTAAATGCAGAGGAATTTAAGAAAATGGATGAGGAATATCAGAATGCTGTAAAGAAGGTTATAGTAAGCCACGTTGCAAATGAGCTTAAGGGTGCACTAGTATTTGATGAACCAGCAATCAGATTAGCACCAACACCACGTTATAAATGGCTTGTAAGCCGTAATACAATGCAGGAATTTGGACACCATATACTCTTTTTAAGACTCGCGCAGGATATAAATGCAGCATGGGATGAGAACAAAACTTTAACTTTATTTGATTACAAAATGAAAGAATGGGTAGAATTTGGAGTTATAAAAGCTTTTGGTGACGTGGCAGAATTAGTTGAACTAGATGATTTAATTGACAGCAGTTATGTACCCTTAGCAAATGTAGCCAAGGAAACATATCCTGAGGAAAAGTTTCACGTAGGACTTGGCAAGGAAATTTTAACTGATCTCATTGGAGAGGATAAAAATAATAAGGAGATTATCAACAAAAAACTTGAGGAAATATTTCCACTTACATTACAGTTTTTTGGCCGTGCAAAATCAAAGAACAATGAGTTATTTGTAAAATGGGGGATCAAAAAAAGATCAAATACAGATATGAGGCGCGATTATATAAATCGGGTTACAAGCATAGCCGAGTCATTAAAATTAGAACTACCACCAATACCAAAAGAATACAGGGATGAACTGGAAATTATGTAAAGTTTAATGTGGTGTAATATAATGCAAAATCAAAGTTTTCTATTATATGATATATTCTCTAATAATGTTCTTAAAAATCCCAACAAGATAGCTATTATTTTTAATAACATAAAAATTACATACAATGAGGTAAAAAGGAGGGCTGACAAATTAGCAAATTGGTTTACATTAAATGGATATAGAAAGGGGGATATAACAGTAGTACACCTTCCAAACAGTCCAGACTTTCTTATAGCACACCTTGCAATATCCAAATTAGGAGGTATAATATCCACCATGCACATGCCCTATGCAAGGGCTGATATAAAGAATGCCCTTGAAGAGATTAAACCTGCATTTATCATTACTGAATCAAGGTATAAGAATACTGACCTTATTAAATTATTTGAAGAGCTTTCAAATGAAATTGGAATATCACCTAGACTTATTTTCCGTTCAGAAGAGGATATCCCGAGCCATACCACTCTTGAAAGAATATATAAAGATTCCAATATAACTAATGATGCACCACAACAAAATGAATTATATGATTATGATAGCATGGGATTATTTTTTACATCCGGTACCGATGGACATCCTAAGGCCTGCCTGCATACATATGACACCCTCATAAAAAATGCCGTACAGGTTGTAAATGATTCAGGATTAAACAGCAATTCCGTAATGCTTTCCGGCAGCCCATTCACCCATTTGTTTGGTATTTTATCCTTGCATAGCAGCATAATTGCAGGCTGCACCCAGATAATGGAACCGTATTTTAATCCTGAAAAGTTCTTAGATTTAATTTCAAAATGCGGGGTCACACATTTATATTTAGTTCCCACAGAGATCGTGGATCTATTAAACGTTATTAAAAAAACTAATAGAATACCAAATACTGTAGAAGAGGTAAGAACTGGTGGTATGTTTGTAACAGAAAATATAGTTTATGAAACACAAAAATATATTGGAAACATAATACCCCATTGGGGAATGACAGAATTGGGAGCAGGCATATATAATTTAAGAACCTATCCAGCAATAATAAAAAGCCAGACTATAGGAAAACCTATTCCAGATACAGATGCAATAATATTAAATAGCGATGGTAAGGTTGCAGCAGTTAATGAAATCGGAGAAATATTATATAGAGGATATAATTTATTTAAATACTATTATCACAATGAGATAAAAACAAAAGAATCCTATATAGAAATTAATGGAAATAAATGGTTCAAAACTGGAGATAGTGGATATAAAGATGAGAACGGATATATACATTTTGCCGGCCGAAATAAGGAAATAATAGATCGCGGTGGTATGAAAATAAATGCCATAGAACTTGAAAACATTTTGTCATCATATGAAAAAATAATAGAATGTGCTGTGGTCCCGTTAAAACACGAAAGGCTTGGAGAAATTGCCTGCCTTGTATGCACGGCCAGTGATGCTAATATGACTCTTGAAGAAATTAGAAAATTCTTAGAGGTTAAAGGCGTATCCAAATATAAATGGCCAGAAAAATTATTGATAATAGAGGAAATGCCTAAAACACCAACAGGCAAAATTTCCAAAGGGGCTTTAAGAGAATTGGCAGCCAACTATAAAGAACTTGAGAATAAATGAAAAAATATCCTATAAATAATTTTAATTAACCTATAATATAAAATATTAAGTTTATTTTTAAAAGTTTTTTAAGTTTTTTATCAGGGGAAAATTAAAATTAAAATCTATTCATTAATTTCTGATCTAAACAGACCAAATGACTTGAAAATTGGTTCATCTGAATATGAGAATAAAATGCAATCTTTATCATTGTTATTTACTATTTCATACGCCTCCCATGGGGGTACTATTGCTATGTCATTTTCCTTAAGATTGTATTCTATATTGTCTAGTTTTAAAGTACATTCACCCTCAACAGGCATGAATATTATATGTTCTGTTTTTCGAATTTTCTTAGTTTTACTTTTAGGGCTTATGAGTCTTATTTTGGATGCCATTGTTTGAAATATGTCCTTTCCATTGTTAGGATTAATGTACCTCATAACATACCCCTCAGCTGGCATTTCATTTGAATTTTCTTTGATCCTAAATAAAGTTTCCCTTGCCCTGCTGTACGGATAAATATATAGGGGATCATATGAATCCTCTCTTTCAAATTCCGGTAACATTCCATTACCATACTTCAACACATTTTCCTTTTCAGTTTCTGTAATTTCCTGGAGTGATCTTTTATATTTTTTAAAATAATCCTCAAAAAATATTGCACCTAGATACCACACAAGCGGTGCATCCAGACCATCAAGCCATATAACATCTCCATTGCCTTCATTTCTGTGATCATGCCATGCATAACTGGGGGTTAGTACAAGATCACCACGGTGCATGATAAGTCTTTTGCCGTTAACCACTGTATACGCACCATCCTCTGGAGCCTCTAAAATAAATCTAAATGCGTTGGGAGAGTGATGATGGCTTGGTGCAACCTCTCCTTTTTTAACCAGCTGTATTGCTGCAAATATTGTTGGTGATATGGCAATTGCGCCTAAATATGGAAACTTTTTAAGGCTTGGATTAACAAGCTGGACCTGCCTTCTCTCTGCCTCATCTGTAGATAAAATATCACCCAGCTTGTATAGCAATTTTTTCATATTAGTGTATTCCCATTTAAATGGTTCTGTTATTGGGGTTGGAACGTCTGTAAATACTGGCTTATCAACCAGACCAAAATTCTGTGCATATTTTGGGTGAAACGTTATTAAAAACGTTGTTAAATTATTATCCAAAAGTTCATGAAATAGCTTTTTTCTTTTATCAACTTCTGACTCCATGATAATTATTAATACATAATTTTATTTAATTTTATCTATGATTTATTTATAGCTTTTATATGATGTTTTCACAATTTCT
>NZ_LKBH01000045.1:0-4406 GCF_001402935.1 Acidiplasma cupricumulans
AAAGTTTTTTGGTTTTGCCCATATTTCTTTATTCTGTATGGGCCCGACCGGATTTGATTAAAGTTTTAAGCTAATACTGTAATTTTAATCTTTAGATAGGAAAATTTTTAACTTACCGTATTATGTTATCAGTGAGGTTATTGAGATGACAAAGAAAATCAAATGCCCAAAGTGCGGAGAAATTTTCAATAAACCTACTTGGGGCTTGAAACCTATTGAGTACAAGGCCGGGATAAAAATGCCGGGCGGCCTTGTCGCTCTAGGCGCGATTATAACATGTCCCAAATGCGGTTTCGAAGGACCACTGAAGGAATTTGAACCTGTTGACGGGGAATGATTGTGAGTGGTGACTGACTTTGAATTGACCGTAATTGGCATAGTGATAGGCGTCATTGGAACGATACTTGCTATTATTGGAATACTCATCCAACTTCCTCCTGATAAACTTTAACTCTGCCTTATGGATGGAACCTTCGGAGATGTAGATCTAGTTAACAGCCAGCCCTTGGCATCTAGATTTTTCCATGTAGCAGTTAAAAATAATCATAAGAAAATGATCGCAAGGAATTGTTATGCTTATCTGATTAGCCTCAGAAATTCTCAGACCGCGGAAGAATTTGTCAAACAATCATCGGAATTAAAATGAAGAGGGTATCAAATACCTTTTGCGGATATTCTGCCCAAGACATATAGCAAATTTGATGCTTTTTGGGTGTTAAAAAATAAACCTGACACCTTAATGTTGAACGCGTTCTTGGATTCCACTCAACTTATCCCTCGTATCCAAGGACAAATCAGTCTAATCGCAGAATATTGGGTCGTGTCTGAGAACTTCAAAACAGTGAAAGGCTCTTTTCGGATAAATTTAGATAAGGATTTGAACAAGGTTTCAATCAGTCAAGTTTCAATCCCGCACTAAGCGAAGCGGTATTGTGTGTTCTTTGATATTTTCTTTAGCTCGTTATCGAGAATGTATTCCCTGCCGATTTTGCCGTTGAGCTCTACTTCCGCGCCTGCGAGGTCTATTGTGCTTGGAACTATGTCTAGGTCGTCTTTTCTTACGATTGTGCCTTCAGGCCCTCCATTTATCATGACATCGTATATTGTTGATTTAAGCGAGGATTTGTCTATGCAAAAATAGGTTGTGAGATTGTCCTGAGGATCCATGATAAACTGCTTCCATGGTGAGATATTAAGCCCTTTGATTCCGCTATGTCAAGTGCTGTTGAGAAATAAGCCCTCAAAACGTATGGTCTCATCTTTAATCCTGCCAGTTCTATTGCTTGTCTTATATCCCTTGTAACCAATGTTGTCCTTAAAAAATCATTTTTCCTGATGCATCTGGAATCAAATTGTAATAGTGGTGAATCATAGGTTAATTCCTCTCCGTTCTTCTTTCTTTCATCCAGATATTCCTTAATGTATGTTGCTCCTTCCCTGCCTATGAATGTAAAATACTGATGTCTTACCTTGCTTAATTTTTGTTTAACAACAACCATAGCCGGTATCTTATCAAATGTTATATCATCTGATATGTGCAGTTCCTTTATATCTCCCAGCCTCAATCTATCTGTGCCCTCGTAATTGCCTAAGCTTTCAGCGCTCAATCCTGAAAATGCCATTAGGGATATTGATACCTTTGCCCTTGATGTTGCCTTTCTCAATATCCTTGATAGTTCTTCTTTATTAGGCACTCTTTCGTTAACGATTGTTGGTGTCTCGTTTTCCCCTGATATGTTAACGGTTAACTGCAAGCCGATACCATTAAACTTCAGCCTTGATAGGATTACCTTCTTGAATCTCGCTATGTATGATTCTGCCTTGCCCTCTTTTTCGTGCTTTCTTACAAAATCTTTGAATTTATCCTTGAACTCCTTTTCATTGTTCCTTGCATTCTCTAGAATTTCCTTTAGGTTTGTATTATTGAGATAGCAGTAATACCCTAATCCTCGTAAATAAACAGTCGCACTTAAGACGGACTTTGCCTTTAAATTCTCAAACCATCTTTTTACATCGCCATCAAGAAGCAGTTCATTATGCTTCTGCTATATTGTCATAATAGCATAACGGCTGCTGGGATAGAAAGTATTCGATTAATAAATTAGGTGGGCCCGACCGGATTTGAACCGGTGACCACCGCCTTGTAAGGGCGGTATCATAACCACTAGACTACGAGCCCTGCATACCTTAATCAGTTTTCCATATAAAATTTTAACGTTGTATTGATAAATATATCATATTATTTTATAAAATAATTTATAACATAAAGATATAAATACTGGTGGCAGGTAAAATAAAGTTAAGAGGAATAATTATGCTGGATGGCAATGTTCTCCCAGATGCAAGAATATACATACACATTAAGGGCTATTCAAGGGCCCATGTTACACATGTTGATATTGAATCCCCAGAATTAAAAAAAATAATATTACCACATCATAGTGACTATCCTGAAATTTCATGGGATTCAGAAAGGGTGGACATACCGGTTAAGGGCCATTTAATAACAATAATAGATAAAACCCTTGGTAATTTAATAAGGCTTAATGGAAATATATATGTTGGCGGAAAGGGCAAGGGAATATTTTTAGGATTTCATAAGGAACAGATAAAAAAACTGGAGGAATATGGTGCATCAATAGGAATTAAATCAAAAAAATTAAAAAAATTAGAATAAACCTTTTTTATACTTCTGGTCAACCTCAAATGCGTCTATTTCCCATGTTGGTTTAAAAGATTTTGCTGTTTCCATTAAATGATCCAGTGAATCAACTGTCCATCTGCAAACTGCCTCGTTTTTCTTTTCAGCAAGGTACAATTCATTTAGTTTTAAACCTGCGGGGAGTTTTTTATCTTTTGCCATTTCCATAACCTTTGAGGCAAAACCCATTACATCATCCTTCTGCTCATCCTTCCATTTATGTATAACTACTACTTCTACCATAATTAAATATATCACAGGCATATATAAAGTTTAATTAAAATTTTTTTAAATATATTTACCATAAGATAAACTAATTATATAATAATTAATTTGCATTCCATGGCCAGGGTGCTTAGCATTAAAGAACTTGAAAATGAATATAAAAATAATGACCTTGATGGAATCTATCTAATAAAAATAAACAATATGACATATACAGGACTTATAAGAAACATATCAAACGGAACAATATTTATGGATCTCCCATTAAAATTTTCAAGAAATGATAATCCCATGTATACCCCCACTGTTATAGAGCCTGAAGAATTTAGGGAGTGCAAGGAGGTGCCGCTGGAGGGGCATATAAGGGCAGTTACAAAAAAGGATGGGATAATTGAGGGTGATATAATGGAGGTTTATAATAATAGAATCATTATAAAGGCAGATGAAATTAAAACTGTTTATTATCAGGATTTATACGATGTTGACTGATTACCTTTTTCATAATCTCCAGATTTTTTTAATTTTTTTTCATATTCTATTGCCGCCTCATATGTTTTGCTGGCGTTTTTCCAGTCCTTTTTAAAGATTTTTTTTACATCAGAAACCATAAAAAATTTTCTTGCCAGAATTCCAACCTCCCTGTTATGATTTAGGCTGGCCTTCGTAAAATTTTCCGAACCTATAAAAAATTCATTTCTGCCTATTATTAACTTGGCATGCATGTATAATTTTGATACAGGCATGTACCTGACCCTCACACCAGATTTTGAGAGCTTTTGAAGATTTTTAAGGTCTGTACTTGACACAGATGATGGTACTATAATGCTCAATTTTTTACCCTTCTCCCTGAACTCATTGAGAATGGCATCATCATCTCCTACCTCCTCACTTTCGATTAATATACGCCTCTCCCTTTTTAAGAAATTCAATATGGATTCCTGGGACCCGGGTGATATTATTAAATTCCTGCTTTTTATTCCTGCATCTGTGTTTTTCCAATCAGCCAGAAATAATTTTTTAAGGTCCCTGCTAATTTTTTTATTCTTTATTATGAGACCGTACTCACGGTTTTTTGTGAATGCTGCCTCGGTTAAATTTAACGTCCCTATGTTGCATTTCCCCCTTGTCACCATGTACTTTGCATGATCGAAAACATTGGGCCTTTCAAACCTTGGCGGTGCTATTTTAACCTTTGCCCCGGTATCCTTCAGTATCTTTATTTCATCGTGTGTTCCATCATCACCATTTATTCCATATGGACGGCCATCAACAATTATTCTTACATCAACACTCCGGGAGACTGCATTTTTTATCTCGTTTATTATGATTTGATCATCAACAAGATAATAATTAATGTAAAGATATTTGGAACTTTTTTTAATGAAATCAAGTATTTTAATGTATTTATCCTCAGGCTCCACATATAATTTGTAGGACATAATAGGACAACAAAAAATTGTTATATTAATTTTTCTAATTA
>NZ_LKBH01000046.1:0-3525 GCF_001402935.1 Acidiplasma cupricumulans
TACTTTCCATAAATATTTACAGTATAATCACAAAGTTTAAATAAACAATGAAGGTATATAATTATGGAAAGTACTGTAATTAGAATAGGAGGTGCTGCAGGTGACGGTGTTCAGTCTGCAGGTTTGATACTGGCAAAATCTTTATCCAGAAACGGTCTATATATCTCAACATATAACTATTATCAGAGTTTAATCAGGGGTGGAGAAAGCTGGTACCAGGTAAGGGCATCAGAGAATGTTGTTAAAAATCAGGGTTCCGGCCTAGATATTTTAATAGCCCTAAATGAGGATGCACTTAACAGGCATACAAATCCGGGCATAAATGAGGGTGGCGCATCACCCCTTTCAGGAATAGCAATTTTTGATGGCGAGATGATAACAAATTATAAAAAATATCAAAACATTAAATACTGCCCCATACCTTTAAGGGATATAGCATTAAAATATGATAAAAACTCACTGCTGAAAAATACCGTGGCACTTGGAGCCACAATGGCTGCCCTTGGCCTGGGCTTTGATACATTTTCCGGCGTGATTCAGGAAGTTTTTGGTAAGAAGGGAAAAGTCGCAGAATTAAATGTTTCCGCCGCGAAGGATGGCTATGATTATTATCTAAAAACATATGGAATTTTTAAAAAACTGCATCCAGTCAACCGGAAGCTTTACATCGCATCCGGTGGTGAGGCAGTGGGTCTTGGAGCAGTTAATGCCGGAATGCAAATGTATTTTGCATATCCAATGACACCCGCATCATCCGCACTGCATTTCTTTGCAAACCATGCAAAAAAATATAATCTGTTTGTAAAGGTAACAGAGGATGAAATTTCGGCCATAAACGCAGCCATAGGTGCCAATTATGCAGGTGTCAGGGCCATGACAGGTACATCAGGCGGTGGCTTTGCACTTATGTCTGAGGCAGTTGGTTTGGCAGGAATGACCGAGGTGCCTCTTGTAATTTATGAGGCACAGAGGCCGGGGCCATCAACCGGGCTTCCAACAAAAACCGAGCAGGGGGATTTAAACCAGATTCTTGGTGCAGGCCAGGGGGATTTTCCAAGAATTGTGCTTGCACCTGGAAATGTTACAGAGGCATTTGACCTTGCAAAGGAGGCATTTAATCTTGCGGCAGAATACCAGCTCCCTGTTTTTATCATGTCGGATCTTTACCTTGCCGAGCATGTTGAAACATTAAATAACATAGATTTAACATATAAAATGGAACACGGATTAATAGCGCAGGATAATGACCCTAATTTCAAGAGATATGAATTTACAGAATCTGGAATTTCAAAAAGGGCAATACCAGGTCAGAAGGGATTAATGCACAATGAGGATTCAGATGAACATGATGAATACGGAAATGTTGTAAGTGATGAGATCACTGACCCAAAAATAAGGTCATTAAGCATGGAGAAGAGAATGAGAAAGCTTGAAACATATAAAAAGAATATGCCACCAACAAATGCATATAGGGCGGATGGCGCAGAAAACCTAATTATCCAGTGGGGATCAACAAAGGGTGTTGTTGAGGAAATAGTTGATGATTTAATTGATGAGGGATTTAGCATTGGAGCCCTTGAAATAAATCATGTATACCCACTTAATCCAGATATAGCAGGGCACCTTAAAAACAGAAATAGAATAATTGTTGTGGAAAATAACTTCTCCGGCCAGCTAAACAGGTTAATAAAATCAGAATTTTTGGTAAAAACTGAGTTCATAGGGAAATATGACGGTGAGGCATTTTACCCGGATGAATTAAAGGCAAGGGTAAGGCAGATGCTAAACATTCAGTATGAAAATGTAAAAATAGGGGGTGATAAATAAATGATAACAATGGATAATTACAAGGGCAAGGTAAGGCCGGACTGGTGCCCCGGGTGTGGTAATTTCTCACAGTTAAGGGCAATAACAGAGGCACTTGTGCAGCTAAATATAAGCCCTGAAAATGTGGTGATTACCTCAGGAATTGGATGTTCAAGCAACATGCCTGAATTTATAAACACATATGGATATCATGGGCTTCATGGCAGGCTTGTGCCTGTTGCCGCAGGCATTAAATGGGCAAACCCGGATTTAAAGGTAATAGCCTATGGCGGCGATGGGGATGGATTTTTTGAGGGTACCCAGCATTTCTACCATTTTGCCAAAAGAAATGTTGATATAACATACATGGTCTCAGATAACCAGGTCTTTGGGCTTACCACAGGTCAGGCATCACCAACGACACCCATTGGCATAGTAACAAAGGATACACCTGATGGAAATATAGAACCACCATTTAATCCGCTCCATTATGCACTAACCGCAGGTGCATCATTCGTTGCCCGTGGTTTTTCTGGGGATATAAAGGGGCTTACAGAAATAACAAGGGAGGCGATTAAGCACAGGGGATTTTCCTTTATAGATGTGCTGAGCCCATGCACCACATATAATAAATTTAATGGGTATGAATTCTATAGAAAGGCTGTTTATAAACTTGAAAACAATGATAAAACTGATTTCTATCAGGCCTATAAGCTTGCCTCTGAGTGGGGAGATAATCATGCAATACCCACCGGCATATTCTATGAGGTTGATAAACCAACATATGAGGATGCAGATGAGGTTATATCAAAAATCTCACTGAAAAATACAGATCCATATAAATTAAGCGAGGAGGATCTTCAGGAATTTTATTAATTTTTTTATATATAATTTAACCATTCCATAACAGGATCATACCTGCCATCTATGGATATTTCAGTTTTATCATCTTCACTGACAATTACAAATTTATAAAAATAAACATAGCCTTCTATTTCCTCCCCATACATTATGTGCTCAACCTGTTTTCCATCCGGAAAATGTTCAACAGCCTCAGGCATAAATGGAATAAAATGCAGTTCTAGAATATTGCCTTTTTCAATAATGTCAAATCCGGAATTTTCAGATACGTATTTTTTAAGCTTTTCAATCTCTATGGAGGGTTTATCAATATCCATAATTAAAAAAGCCCATATTATATATAAACTTAATTAATTATCTCTTAATATATAGGTATATGTAAATATTTTTAGATATTAGGGATTAAAATATATCCATAAATTCATGCATCTTTCCTCCATATTCAGATTATGATTTCTGTTAACCATGTTAACATATACCTTTGAAAGTTATCATACCAATGAATTAGGTATGCTTAGTATATTTAAATTTAATTCTTATGTGGTTCATTTTATAAGGAATTTGAATCACACATAGTCCATATTTAACTTAAATGATCCATAAGCATATGCAAGAAATATTATTATATCAATTTCAAACATATATCTATATGAGGCAACCCGATAAAAGAATAAAGGTAATAAAAAGGCTTTCACCTCTGTTATGTGATTATAATATTGATACAATAAATGCATAATTTAGTATTCCCGTGCAATACGTATAATGCCACAAAATAATACCATATGGATTATGATTTTCTGGAAAACCCTGAAATCATTGTAAAATCATATCCTGGAAAGTTATATGGTGATTATATTA
>NZ_LKBH01000047.1:0-4186 GCF_001402935.1 Acidiplasma cupricumulans
AAACTTTAATTCATATAAAGTAATTATAAATTTATGAAAACCTATGCTCATGCAACAATTTCATCTACAGGTGCATGGATGGGAAATATATATGATCTAACCCTGTTAACATATATTTATACAGAGCTGGAGAGATATTTCCATATAGATCTGCTTATGGTGTCACTGCTGTTCGCACTGGGATTAATAGGCAGATTCTTCGGCGGCATAATATTTGGCAGTCTAAATGATACAATGGGCAGCAAACCAGTAATGATTATAGGTACGGCCGGATATGCCATTTTTGCCGGAATAATGGCATTTTCCCCCACAGTGCTTATACTGTTTACCGCAAGATTTATTCAGGGGGTGTTCATGGGCGGTGAGTGGACTGCCGGTACGGTCATGAGCTATGAATTTGCCCCTCAAAATCTTAAAGGAACAATAGTTGGAATAGTGCAGAGTGGATACGGCATTGGCTACGCACTTACAGGCCTTGCCTATGTTTTATTCCTTCCAGTAATGGCAGCTGACTGGAGATTTTTCCTGCTGACAGGTATAATACCATTAATAATCGCCCCGTATACAATGTTTAAAATCCCCTCAGATAAAAGGCAGGGGGTGGTAAAGGAAAGGGCATCACTAAAGGGTTACATGAAGCCATTTATAAAATCATCCATTATGATGTCCGGATTTTTTGCAGCATATTTCTCGGTGTTTTCATTTTATCCAACAATTGCACCATCATTCGGTGTAAGCCATTCCATGGTGGGAATCATGATGATTGTGACAAGCCTGGTGCTGGCCATGTCATTTGTTCTTTTTGGCAGGCTATCGCTTAAGACTAGAAAAAAATACTTAATAATTGCAGGTTCAGCAGTATCAATGGTATCAGCATGGTTCGCCATTCCATTTTCATCCTCCCTGGATATGCTGTCGGTACCTGCATTGATAGCCTTTACAGTGGGTGTGGGATCAATGCCTGTTGTGCCGCTGCTACTGATGGAGCGTGTAAATCCTGTTGTAAGGGGTATTATCTCCGGGATATCATACAACTTTGGTGCGTTATTTGGCGGGGTTATATCAATAATACTTGGATTTATTGGTGACATTGTTGGTTTCCATGGACTTTTATTAATAATAGATATAACAACACTGCTATGCCTTGCATCAGTAATCATAACCGGTGCATCAATAAAAAAATTAAAGGACTCATATGCTTACAGGCTGTACAGGAACATCGAGGACTAAAACAAAAATTAATAAATAAAAATCAATTAACTCTTACATGGACTTTATAGACGAATTAAAGAATTTAAAGGAGCAAATTAAATTTAATCAAAAATTTAACATAACTTCTGAATATGACAATATTGTAATCTCCGGTATGGGTGGGTCTGGCATTGTTGGCGATATATTTCAGGAAAAATTCTCAAAAAAACCTGTTATAACTGTTGGAGATTACGGCATACCAGAATTTGTCAATGAAAGAACTGTATTTATTGGCATAAGTTACTCTGGAAACACCGAGGAAACACTTAATAATGTGGATGAGGCAATGAAAAAAAATGCCCATGTTTATGCCATTACATCCGGTGGAAAGCTTGCCGACAGGGTAAAAAATTCAATAATAATACCATCAGGATTACAGCCAAGATCTGCTCTAGGTTACATGTTAATGCCACTCTTCAATACATTTGATCCAGTGGATGATGACATAATTAAAAAAACATATGATATTTTGGACAGCATGGATAAAAATCATGACGAAATGCGCAGGGAGGCATTAAAAATATATGAAAACAGCTATATACCAATAATATTTGGGTCAAGACCATTTAAATCAGTGGCATACAGATGGAAAACACAGTTTAATGAGAACTCAAAGACATTTGCATTTTATAATTATTTTCCTGAACTCAATCATAATGACACAATGCCATTAAAAAAGGCTTACAGAAGGGATGAATACAGGTATTACGTCTTTAATTCCGACAATCTTAGAATACAGAGAAGGATAGAAATCACACAGGAAATAACCGGGGAATCATTTAATATTATAACAGCACCAACCAATGAATATTTTGAGAAACTATTCTATCTAATACATTATGCAGACTATTTAACATATGAACTGGCTCTTGTGAGGGAGGTTGACCCCACAGATGTATCAACAATAGAGGAATTAAAAAGCAAATTATCCTAATTCCTTTATTTCCCTTGATGTTTCTATTATTACAGAACCACCCGGTGGAAGTATTGGCTCGATCTCATCCCTGGGCACATCAAGTATTTTCGATATTTTTTCAACAGCATTATTTCTTTTTTCATTTCCTGGTCTGATTTTAACCCATTTTTCTGATTCCACCCTTGTTGATGACGGGGATATCATTGGTATATCATATTCCTTATATTTAATCAATGATATTTTTAGTTCAAGCGGTAAATTAAAAACATAATTTCTCTTACCCCTTATTACCCAGGACCCCTTTGATATAAATTCTCCAGATTCTGGTGTTTTACTTACCTGATTTGGATACACCCAGTATGCCGTTCCGGAGGATATGCCTGCAGGCCATGCCCTTGACATGCATATTGCGAACTGGCATGCCTCATTTATGGTTTCCTCTGATATTTCAATGCCATCGTTTTTTATTACCGTGCTTGGGGCACCATAAAGATCGGCATGTACATATATATCATTATCCTCCATGTGCTTTTTGACAAGTTTCTCATTTGTCTTTGCATCCTTTCCTGAAAGGACCATATTGCCATTGGATGAAAAGAACCATCTGTATGTTTCAAACCAGTACCTTGGCCTTTTTTTCTGATTTACCTTTTCCCTTTCCTTTATTATTAATTTTTTTGTTTCCTCAATGGCCCTTTCAGCGCCCTCAATTTTATTTTTATAATCCTTTGCTGTATTAAATACATTGCTTATGTTATTTCCTGCAGATAATGTGTAGTTTAAATCTATATTTATATTATTATAGTCAATGGTAAATATTTTCTTTGCCGGATTTATGCCTAAAATTTTTAAATCCCCATAATCAAACCCATTTAAATCCCCATTCTTCACCTTACCGTTAACAATTTTTATTAATTTCTCAATAGATGGTATATTCATCTTTAATTTATTCCCAAACTCTGTATAAATTTCCATCAATTTTTTAAACTCCTCAATTGATTTTTTCTGTGATTCTATCCTTTTTTCCACGCTGCTTTTATTCTTTTCCTCCACCGGATAGTTATTTAAATAACTGACTATTCCATCATTGAAGTTTTCAAAGGTATCGTCTGGATTCCTTTTAAGGCTTTTTAGTATTATTGGGGACAGTATTTCCTCATCTTTATAATAATATGCCCTATTTTCCAGGGATTCCTTAAGGATGACATTTATCTCCTCATACACCTGATTTAATATTTTATCATCCATCTGATGTGGCATTAAATTTTTATCCATATTAAGACGGTAAAGAACCTCCTCTGCTATTTCCCCACCAAGATTTACCCTTGTTGCAAGGGTTTTAACCAGTGATGCGGTACTTTCATTAACAATCTTTTTAAACACGTCAAAATTTTCAATGGGATTTATAAGGGACGGTGGCACATAGGCCTCACCAATTTTTATTGTTCTTGTCCTGTATACATGCTGATCCATTGCAAATACTATTTTTCCATTTTCTGTTAAAATCAGGTTGCCGCCCCCAAACAGTTCCAGTATTATTTCCTGCCCTGTATGAAGTGTAATTTTTATAACCCTGTCAAAATTTATCTGTTCTATGCCTGTTATCCTTTTCTCCGATAACTGTTTTCTGAATATCATGGCCAGCTGGGACGCCTCATCAGGCCTGTCCGCGCTATAAAATGATATTCCCTTTGTAAGTGAAATAAAAAAATCTCTTTTTTTAACATCGGATCTGTATATCTGAAAAATAAACTCCTTTGAATTCACCTGGTATATTTTTTTTATAAATGAATTTTCTATATCATCCCTGAATATGTTTATAAATGCGTAAAAATCCAATGACGATTCCTTGAGTTTCATAATTTATTAGTAATTCCTGATATTTTAATCTTATTGGAAAGATTACATGCATGAAAAAATCAGAGCAACAGTTATAAAAACTAGTCTATGAATATGCAAATCAACATGGGAAGTTTCCATGTTTACAAAATTTAAAGGTTATTATAAAATTATTTTATG
>NZ_LKBH01000048.1:0-4161 GCF_001402935.1 Acidiplasma cupricumulans
TATAAATTTATGTTTATGTACAATAAACTATTAAATACATTCAGGAGCGAAATTAAAACAAAAATTATCACGCTGCTTATTAAATATCAAAAAATGACAGTAACACAAATGGCCAGATACATTAATACAACAAGGTCAAATTTATATCAGAATATTTCAGAAATGCTAAAGGAAAATCTTGTTCTGCCACCGGAGGTAATTGTAAAAAAAAATTATGTTGAAAAATATTACAGATTAAACACAGAAGCTTTTAATGTATCACAAAAAATTATGGTGGAAGAACTTTTAAGGCTAGGAAATAAAGAAATTAAGGATATGCTAAAGTCATTTTTTATGGCCCAGGCGCTTTTATTAAATGTGCTTGCCGTGGAAATAGATTCCTATACTGATGAAGATATAACAAATATTAAAAATAATTTTGACAGTATACTAACAACCTTTGGGTCCCTTTCAAATGAAAATGCCAAAATCCTGGCAGAAAAAATAACAGAAATACTTGGAGAACTGCCTGATGGAGATGAGCAAAATATTTTTCTTTTTCTGATATTTCCATTTGCCAGCACAAATCTGGGTAAATATATTTTAAAATAAAATAAAAAATTTAATTTTTATCCTTAATTGAATTAAAAAAATCAAAAAGAATTTTATAATAGTTGCCTGTCTTATTTATATATACATTAAACCTTATCCTGCCCAGCGGTTCAAATGGTATTTTGTACATCTCAGAGTAATCTGAGTATGAAATTCCGGCATCGCATCTCTTATTAAAAACATAGTCCGGTATCATCCCTGGCCTATCCAGTAATATAATATTTGAGCCCTCAATGTAATCATGGCATATATTAAACAATCCAGAGTCCTTATAAAGCACAGCCAGATATTTATAATCCTTTTTATTAAAATAAAGACCGTAATTCTTTAAAAATGTAATTTTATCATAATTTTCATTATAAAGGTCCTCATTATAATTTGAAATATACACATCCGCCTCATTATTCAGCATTGATTCCCTTATATCATTGTATGTAAATTCAGCAAAGATTGAATTTATTTTTAAGTCATATGGCATAAATTCCATATCTGGAAGATACTGCCCTGCAATAAGTATTTCAGGTATGTGCGGGTCAAATAAATTTACATTTATCCCATCTCCCTTCTGCAATGTGCCGGTAACCGAATTATGTGTGGAAAAACCATTTGCCCTCATTATTCTTGATATTGACCCTGAATTGCCCCTGACCTGGTATGCAAAATATGAGCCCTTATGTCTCACCAGTTTTAAAAGTAATATATCTGTATTTCCCCTATGAAGATCAAATGGTTCTCCTGCAATGGCATTAACGCTATAATTTTTAAAATTATAATTAACCATTGAAAATATGTTTGGCAGCACCATTGTATAAAGAAGCATTATGGACGAGACGGGAAATCCCGGCAGACCAAAAATATCCCTTTCACCTGCCTTGGCAAATAAAACCGGTTTTCCTGGCTTTACCCTAACGCCATGAAATAAAATTCCGGGCTTGTATTCACCTATAATTTTATAAACATAGTCCATTTCACCTGCAGATGTGCTTCCAATGGTAATGGTTACATCATTTTCTGTAACTGATGCATTAATTACCTTTTTAAGTTCTTCATATGAATCCCTGACAATATCATAAATTTTAACGTTAAATGAATTATATTTTTTTAATGCCTGATAAATTGCAATTGAATTGGATTCAAAAATTTTCCCCTCAACATAATTTTCTCCAGGTCTAATAAGTTCATCTCCAGTTGGTATTATCCCTATGTTTATTTTTCGGAACACCTTTATAACATTCTGGCCTGTTGCAGCTATTACAGAAATATCCCGTTCATCAAGCATCTTAAATTTTTCTGCAAGCCTCTCACCCCTCATAACATCCAGTCCCGCATTGGAAATCTCATTAAATTTATCCACGGGTGCATTAAAAGTTACCATATTACCATTTATTGCTGCATCCTCAAAGGGAACCATGGCATCAGCGCCCACTGGTATTGCCGCTCCGGTTGGGACCTTCATGCATTTACCATTTCCGGGATGATTTACAGGCGGGTTGCCGATATATGTTTGACCTGCAAGCTCAAGTGTTACTGGGTGCTCCCGGTCTGCATTCTGTAGGTCAGATGTTATTACTGCATAACCATCAACCTGTGACCTTGAAAATAATGGTAGATTATTTACACTGTATATGTCATCATGGCATATCCTTCCAAAGGCATCATATATAGATACGTACTCAAAATCATTTATTTTTCTTATATTATTTTTGATTATTTCATATGCATCGTCAAAGGCCTTAATATTATCAAACATGTATGTCATAAAAATCACCAGTTTTAATGTATAATTTTATCATAAATTATATTTACTATTAAATGTATCAGAAAAAATGATATTAAAAACATAATTATATGCAAAAAAATAATTAAAGAGATAAAATACTGGTTATAATGCTTTATTCAGATTTTAGTTTGGAAAAAAACTGCACAGAGTTTTCCGGTATTAATATTTATAATGCTGTTAATGATTTTGGAACACCGTTAATACTTTATTCAGAAAAAAGAATAAGAGAAAATGTTAAAAGAATAATAAATGCTTTTATGCCATATAATATTTCAATACATTTTGCCATGAAGGCTAATTATAATCCATACATTTTAAATTTGTTAAAAAGCCTTGGCTGTGGCATCGATGCAGCAAATCAAAATGAGGCCATGCTTGCATTAAAACTGGGATTTAATAATAATGATGTTGTGTCAACCCCAAATAATCTTGATAGGGAAGGTCTGGCCTTTTTAATAAATAATGGCATTAAAATAAATTATGACCATCTTGGCCAGTATAAACTTGTGCAGGATTTAAATCCGGAATTTGTCTCATTTAGAATCAATCCGGGGATTGGGATGGGAGAATTTAAGGAGATAACAACCGCCGGTGAAAATGTAAAATTTGGCATATCATACGATGAGGCATTAAAATCATATAAATATGCCCGGGATCACGGGGCAAAAAGATTTGGCATACATATGATGACCGGTTCCAACGTTCTCTCAGCCAAATTTTTTAAGGAATCCAGTAGAATTTTTTTTAATATTGCAGCGAATATTTCAAAAAAACTTGATATTTCATTTGATTATCTTGACCTTGGCGGTGGTTTTGGTGTGCCATACCGTGATAATGATCCAGATTTTGATATAAAAGCAGCTGCTGGATATATTTTGGAAAATTTTGAGAATTTTAATTGTATATTTAATAATTCAGACCTTATTATAGAGCCCGGCCGCTATATAATTGCGGATTCCGCTATATTAATTTCAAGAATAACATCAATAAAAAATTATGGGCATACAATAATAGGCACTGATGCAAGCATGAATACACTTATAAGAATACCCTTATATGGTGCATACCATAAAATATACATTGCCGGAAAATGCAGCGACGGCAAATTAATCAGTGCAGATATTGTTGGGCAGGCATGTGAAAACACTGATTATATTGCAAGGAACATAAAAATTCCCAGTGTAAATGACGGTGATATTGTTATAATTTCCAATGCAGGTGCATATATAATGTCCATGGCATCCAACTATAATCTTCTGGCCAGACCTGCCGAGGCCATTATTTTAGATGGAAATTTAAGGCTTATTAAAAAAAGAGAGTCGGTTGATGATATGCTAAAAACTTTTTATCCATAGCATTATTTATGATATTCTGTAATTATTTCATTTATATACCATTCTTATTTATTTAACTTGCCTTTATTTTACTCATATATCATCAAAGTTGTTGAAACAAATACACCATCTATGAATAATAGAATATCTTTTCTCTCATAATTATGATAACAAACCACTCCATTTAATGTTGATAAATAAGAGTTAATAAGTTTTTTATATTTATCATTAAACAAGATAAAAGTAAATATATTAACATTTCATTATAATTATTATACAAATTAACATCCCATGGTAGATATCATCATTATTACAATTAGCTTATTAATTTGTGGAATTATAATTAAGTCTTTTTACTTATAGTTGTAGAATGTTTTATTGTTATATCTTATAGTTACCACGTATATTCCCTTTAATTAAATATATAATATTCTTTTATGTTTATGTTTAATCATA
>NZ_LKBH01000049.1:0-4035 GCF_001402935.1 Acidiplasma cupricumulans
AAAAATAAATATTATCAATGAAATCAAAATTCAAATTATAATATTCAGCATAATTCTTATATGTTATCCCGACATCGCAACGCTTATTTTTGACGTAATCGGCTATTATATTGGGATTATCAAGATAAATAATATTTTTGGTATTCAATTTATCATACGAGTAATCATACAGGCCTGATCCCTTATATAAAATCGCAGCTGTGTCATAATTTCTTTTGCTGTAAACAAAACCGTATGGTGTACCAATTTTAATTATATCATAGTTTTTATTTTCAGGGTTATTTTTATAATTTAAAATATATAGATCAGCCTCATTATTCTCCATGGATCTTATAATGTCATTGTATCCTGATTCTATGAATATTGATTTTAATCTTATATTATACGGCATATCCTCAATTAATGGTGAATACTGACCGTATATAAGAATATCAGGTATGTTATTATTAAAAATATTAACTTTAATTTCTGTATTTTTCTTTAAATATTCTGACGTTGAATTTATGATAGAAAAACCGTTGGCCCTCATTATTCGGGATATTGACCCTGAATTGCCATGAACCTGATATGCATAATATTTTTTATCCTTTTTTAATAATTTTATTAAAAGCAAATCAGTGTTGCCAACATGCAGCTCAAAATTTTCTTTTGTATATGCATTTATTTTATTATAATTATAATTATAATTAAAAATGCTGAATATATTCGGTATAATAAGTGAATACAAAATCATCATGGAAGAAACCGGGAAACCAGGAAGACCAAAGATTATTTTTTTGCCTGATTTTGCAAAAATAAATGGTTTCCCTGGTTTTACCCTAACGCCATGGAATAATATCCCTGGAGTATATTCACCCAATATTTTATAAACCATGTCCTTATCGCCTGCAGATGTACTCCCAATTGTAATTGTTATATCGTTATTATTTACCGATTTATCAATTGCATTTTTTATTAATTCATAATCATCTGATAGTATTCCATAATTTTTTACATTAAAATTATTAAGGCTGTTAAGTTCTGATTCTATTGCCATAGCGTTGGAATCATATATTTTCCCATCTATATAATTATCACCGGGATAAATTAATTCATTTCCGGTGCTTATTATTCCTATGTTAATTTTCCTTAGAACCTTTATTTTATCAAGACCTGTGGCTGCCAGCACTGCTATATGCCTTGAATCCAGCATTGTGTATTTGTTTAATATTTTTTCACCCTTTATAACATCAATACCTGCATTTGAAATTTCATTAAATTTTGGAACAGATTTATAAAATATTACAGTATTTCCATTTATATTTGTATCCTCAAATGGAACCATGGCATCTGACCCTATTGGTATTGCACCGCCTGTTGGAACCTTTATGCATTTCCCGCTTCCGGGATGATTCACAGGTGTTTCACCAATAAATGTTTCGCCTGAAAGCAAAAGTTTAACAGGATTATTATAACTTGCATCCTTAATATCAGATGATATAACGGCATAGCCATCAACCTGTGATCTTGAATATAAAGGTAAATTATTTTTGCTGTAAATGTCCTCTGCGCTTATTCTATTGTATGCTTCACTTAAATTAATAATCTCAGAATCTGATAATTTTTCCATATTTTCATTTATTATTTTATAAGCATCATCAAATTTTATTAAATCATGGAATATTAGTCCCATTCTATATCACCTATTTTATATGCATTTATTATATTACCGGCCTCTATTCCTTCTTTATAATCTGGAACCATAACAATGGAATTTCCATATATTATTGATGATAATATGCCGGAACCTGTTGTTCTTAATGGTTTGATATGAATTCTATTATTTACTGTATATGCTCTGCATATTTGAAATGTTGTAAATCCTATTTTATTATGTATATTTTCATCAAGAATTCCATTTATTTTATCATAAATATCAAAATTAGATATTTTTTTTATATACATATTTACAAATACCAATGATGAGATGAGTGCTGCAACAGGCAATCCAGATACCGAAATAACTGGCTTATTTTTTATATTAAATAATGCAACTGTTCTGCCAGGTTTTATTGCCACACCAGAAAAGAGAATACTCCCAATTCTGGACACTGCATCTGTTGTTTTATCCCTTCTTCCAAGACTCGTACCTCCAGTAATTATAATTATATTGCACTTATCAATTATTTTATTTATATGGTTAATTATGCATTCCTCATCATCACCGCATATGCCACCGTCCACTACTTCAGTATATGGCCTTGAATAATAATTTTTAAGGAGAATACCTGTGGAATTTACTATTTTTTTGTTTATAATTTCATTTCCTGTGTTAATTATGCCTATTACTATTTTTTTATATACATTAACATTATTTATTTTAACTGATGCCATTGCAGCTAAATGCTGGGGCAGTATTTTATCGCCCTTTTTAAGTATTCTGTAATTTTTGGATAAATCCTCACCCTTTTTGAATATATTTTTATTTTCACCAGAATAGGAATAAACATATATATAATTACCAGACCTTTCTGTTTCCTCTACCTTTATTACTGAATCCGCACCCTGTGGAATCTCTGAACCGGTGTAAACCTCTATGCATTCATTTATATTTAAATTCTGATCAAATTTTTCCTCTGCGGATTCTGACCCAATTATAGTTAACTTTGAAGGGTTATTCACAGAGGCATTTAATGTATCCACCGATCTAACAGCATAGCCATCAACAGCACTTTTATCAAATTCAGGTACATCCATATTTGATAAAATATCATTATATATAATTCTATTAATAGAATTGTTTATACCTACATTCTCATATGCTGGATATTCCCATTTAATAGAATTAAAAATATTAACAGCTTCTTTATATGAAATAAATTTATCAAAGCCCTCCATAATATGCTTCATATTAACCACCATTTACCTCCCGGAGGAATATAACAACACAATTTTCTTAATTTTTTACCCTTGTAATCTTCATTATATATTGATATTAATAAATTCCTATCATTTTTTATTTCAAGATATTTATTGAATATAATTTTTTAATTTGTCCATTGAATTTAAATTTATATTTATAATTTCATGATTCTCTCCTCTTATGTCTTTTATATGTTGAAAATAATAATTGCATACCACTGAGTTGTAATGAAAAATAAAATGAGTGGGGTCCAAGGTAGGAAAATAATGCATATAGTGAGCTGACGTATGTTTAAACAACCTAATGTAATTTCCTAAAAATTATAAAAAATTAATTTTTTCCTGTGAGAAGGTTCAGTATAGTTTTGGCTATTTTATTTTCTGATTCATTAATATTGTTTTGTTCCATTGATTTCCCGGTTACTGCATTGGAGTAAATTAAATGCACTGATAGTGCCCTTACATTTTTAAGCCTTGAAATAAAGTAAAGTCCGGCACCTTCAAGTTCAACTGCAATGTGACCAGTTTCTGACAATTTTTTAATAAACTCTGGTGTGTGGGCAAATAATGCATCACTTGTAAATACATTTCCTATTTCAGTTTTAATATTAGCGTTATTCAATTTTTCCCTTTCAGAGGCAAGAAATTCAAAGTCTGGTGTAAGGGCCATTGAAAAGTCAGAATTCAGATACTGTTTAAATGTGCCTCCAGGGTTATAAGAATATCCAATGGGAAGAACCACAGTGCCCGGTTCCATGCTGTCTGATACTGCTGTGGCTGATCCGAATCTTACTATCTCTCTGGCACCAAGAGATATTAAATCGTCTGTTACCAGTGTTAATGATGGAATTCCTATTCCATGAAAGACTGTGGTAATATCCTCATTGCCATATTTGCCTGTGTATGCAGTGTAACCCGCAAATTCTGATATTTTTACTGGGTTCTCAAGGAGGGAATTAACTATCTTTTGTCTGTTCAGGTTTCCAACTATAACTACTTTTTTGCTTACCTTTTCTGCCTTTATTATTGCCATAATTCCAAATTGCATAAATAAAGAAAAGTATAATGTTAGGCAAATGTTCACATATAAACTTTAAATAATTTTGTGATATTATCATATAAGACAGTTATCTA
>NZ_LKBH01000050.1:0-4002 GCF_001402935.1 Acidiplasma cupricumulans
ATACATACAAAAATATATTTTTGTACATACAAAAGAAAAAAATATATACTATTATAATCTTATACTTTTAATGAGGGATAAAACTGAAAAACTTACATTAAGAATATCAAAGGAGGAACTTGAGGAAATTGACAGTTTTTTATCCACAAATTCTAATTATACAAACAGATCGGAATTTATAAGGCTTGCAGTTCTTGAATATATATCCAATCTAAGAATAGGTATAATTTCAAAAAATAACACATTACATGTAAATCCAATTATTGAAAAAAGCCTTCAGAGGGCCGTATCATCAGGTTATTTTAAAAGCCTTGATGATGCCTATGAGGAAATAATAAATGAGGCATGGAGAAATAATATTATTTCAGGTCTAATAGAGGCCAAGCATAAGGAAATAGAAAAAATAGAAAAAACACTGGAGGGTGAAAAAAAGTATGATGAGTTATGAAAAAAATGGTTTTCTTGATATAGTCAGAAATTTAGAGGATATAAATTATTTTACATTTATATCCATGCATTCCGGAATATACAAATCATTGGATGGAAATCTGCCCGCAAATTCAACATATTATTATATTGAAATGGGTTTAAATAAGGTAAATATTGATGAATACACAAACTACAGTTACAGAAACATCCTGCACAATGATAAGGTAAGCATAAGCTCTGGCAGGGCCATGAATCATTACCGCTTTGTAAGAATCATGTCAATAAAAAATATATCCGCTGATATCTTAAATTGTATTGAGGATGCCGCAATGTACATATTCATTGATAATGACAGGAATGTCTTCTCGGAAATATATGATTACATGTCCAAAAAGGGAATACCGTTTTTAAAGGTTATCCATAAAAAATACTACAATATTAACGGAACAAACTATGCATCACCACACAGGCTTTTTGATTATATTTTTGAAAATTATGTACCATAGCCGCTATCCTTTGTTAATGATATATATATTTCCTCAAGGTCATCATATTTTTCCACATATTTAACATGCATGCCATTTCTTGAGAGCATATTTATAATTTCATCGTTGTGCATATCAGGTGGTTTTTCCAGAATAATTTCATTTCCATTTACCCTGAATGGGTGTATGTTTCCATCAAGATCATTATTATAATCGGATTCCAGTGTAATTTTCAGCATTTCCCTGTTTTCCTCAGTTTTTGAATCATGGCCTATGGTTCCACTGTTAATAATTATCACCCTGTTGCATAGATCCCTTGCCTCATATAACAGGTGAGTGCTTAAAATAACCAGCTTATCCCTTGATATCTCCTTAATTAATGAATGAATCTCGCTCATTCCCTTTGGGTCAAGTCCAAATGTTGGTTCATCAAGCACAACTATCTCGGGATTGCCCATCAATGCAACAGAAAGTGCCAGCCTCTGCTTCATGCCCCTTGAATATCCACCAGTTTTCCTGTCAAGAAACCCCGAAATCTGTGTTATTTTTGATAACCTGTCTATTTCTGATTTTATCTCCTCATTTTTTAAACCTTTTATTTTTCCGGTAAAATTTAGTATTTCCCTGGATGTTAAATACCCATAAAACTCTGGCTGTTCTATTAAGGACCCGAGAAAACTCAGTGCCCTTTCAGGATAATCTGAAACATTTATGCCATTGATTGTAACCTCACCATGAGTTGGCCTGATTATATTTGTCATGAGCTTTAGCATTGTTGTTTTTCCCGCACCATTAGGTCCCAAAAGTCCGGTGCATCCGGTACCAGAAAATGTAAGGTTTATATCATTTAGTGCGGTTATCTTCCCGTATTTTTTGGTTATATGATCAAGCCTAATCTCCATTACTGCACCTCCTTTCTATCAAACAAAAAGAGGCCTATGACAAATGTTGCAACAAAATATACAAACATAATAAGGCCTGCCAGCATAATGTCTGGAAAGGGTGCAGGCGCAAGGCTCTGTCTTGCAAAAAAATCCTCTGTGTTTATATTCACATAAACCCTCTGTATAATGCTTGCCGCATCGCTTAGAAGGTAAAATGGGTCTATTTTATACAAAAGTTCTATAATAAAGGACCCTGCATAGAAAACAATGTAATAGATTAAAAGGACAGATATATATGCATAGGTGTTTTTATTAAATATTGCGCTTATCATGAAGGTTAATGATGTCATTGAGAGCACAAATAATATTAGGAGCACCAATGAGTAATAGAAATATATTTCAGGTGGTTTTTTAAATATAAATGAAAGCGTGGCAGCCTCAACTATTATATAAATAAGCACTATGACCAGTGTAACACTGAATGCGGCAAGGAATTTACCAACGAAGAGTTTATGCCTGTTTATTGGCAATGGAAATATATAAAATGCAGTTTTATTCTCAATTTCTGAGGAAATTGCAGGTGAACCAAAAAATACCGATGCAAAAACAGGTATGTATAACAATATTAATGACCATAAAAAGTAAAATAATGCAATTTTTAGGTCCAATGGCAGGGCATTTGAACCAAGAATTTTTGGAAGATCATTTACATACTTAAAAGAAAAATAAACCATCATTGCACTGATTATAATAATCAAAAAAAGCATAAGAAAAAAGCTTTTAGACCTGTAATAATTTTTTATGTACTGTAAATAAACTGTTAACAATTTTGACATGCATCATCAAATTACGATTTTATATTTAAGGCTTTAATTAGTATACCGATATCGCTAAAACCTTTGTTATATTTTATTATTAAATTGTTTCCACTGGATATAACTGTGGGCCTGCCAAGAACACTGGTTACATTGCTTTTCGCTCTAAGCGCTGCATTTAATGCCAGGTCAAATATTAATGCATCGGTTGATGAATTAAAATGCATGTTTATCAACGTTTTATTTTCTGTAATATTTAATGTCATGTAGCTTGCACCAATACCTGATGAGCTCAGATTATAATATATTGATGAATTAATATTCATGTTTAGGTATTTTTCAATGGGTTTAGCCGTATAATTATGTATATGTGAGTAAAGTGAATCATTTATTGCCTCCTTTTCACCCATGACAACATATGTATTTAATATAGTATAAATATAAACATTTGTGCTTTCATTTGATATTAGTGCGGTTAGGTTTGTCTTTGCAATTCCACTAATTATCTGCCCTATGTCAAGGTTCTTTACCTCATAAACTGTTGTCTGCTGCATTACCATTGTTTCTACAGTTATATTTTTTAGCATTGATGCATAAGTTGAAGTCCCAGACGGTGAAAAAATTCTAGTACTGTTGCTTGGAAGTATGTTGTATGAAATATTTGCTATTATGCCAAGGGATCCATGCACATCATAAATATAAAAGGTTGAATTGTTTTGGTTAACCGTTGCCACGGCTGTTGAATTTGATGGTATATAATCAAATGGATTTTTTGAATCTAATTTTTTTTCTTCCTTATAATAATTAAAGGCCAGTACCGAGGCTGGAATAATTAATATTAATGCCACCGATATTACAATAATTTTAAATGTCCTGGGACTCATTTATATAACAATTAAATTGTTGTAAATATAGTTTGCCTTTAAAATATAATATATTAAATTCATACAAATTTACAGCTTTTATTTTTATATTCCATGAATGGATATTGAAATAACTTATATATCAGGAAAAAATACAGAATGGAGGCTCCGGTGGTGTAGTCCGGCCAAGCATTAGGGACTCTCAATCCCCCGACTCGGGTCCAAATCCCGACCGGAGCATTTTTTTGTAAATTTTTAAAATAAATTAAAAGAATATTGCATTTTAATAATTTACAAATGCACTAATGTGCTCATCTTTTTGATTAGAAGTTAAAAATTATTTAAAAATATCCTCAAGTGTGTACTGGTTTCTTTTACCTGAAGTTTCATACAATTTTTCGAGGACATATACAAGAATAACCATGGATATAATCCATATTAATATGGATTAGCGTGTCCAAACCTTCATAATTTGTTCGACAATTGTCATATTTATTAATTTGAAAATTATTAGTGGGATATGGCA
>NZ_LKBH01000051.1:0-3641 GCF_001402935.1 Acidiplasma cupricumulans
GATTATTTAAAATAACATTAAAATTCCATGGCAATTACCCTTGCCATTGAACCGCTTGCTCCATAAAGTTTTAACGGTAAAGCAACAACAAAGTATTCCTTACCCTCCTCAAGGAGATCAAGATTTGTTAAATCCTCAATAAACGCCATATTTTTTGCAAGCAGTGCCTTATGAACACCAAAATCAGCATGTGAATATGGGTCTATTCCAAGCGTATCTATACCAAGAACCTTTGGTTTATGTTCCAGAAGAAAGTCAACAGCATCGTATGAAAATCCCGGAAATTCATACTGGAATTCCTTTGTGTAACCCCTTTTTTTATCCCATCCAGTGTTTACCAGTATAATTTTTCCATCATATTCCCTTTTCCAGATCTTTTTGAGTGCATCTGCATGAATTTCATCTCCATCGTATTGAGGTCTGATGCAGTATCCAGGACCTGCAAGCTGTGTTAGAGGGATCCTATCCACCGTGGTTCCATTGTCTATCATATGGTATGGCGCATCAATATGTGTACCGGTATGCGTGACAGATTCGTATTTCTCAACGGTATAGCCATCCCTGGCAAGGAGACCTATTGGATCCACCCTTACAAGTGGATTTGTTGGCCAGCACGGCATATTTGTTTTAATTTCCACAGACAGATCAAAAATTTTTTTTGGTTCCATAAAAAATAATGAAGTTGGTATTAATAAATATATCTAATGTATTAATAGTATTATTTGATAAAATTTTTCAAAAAGCGAGAAAATTTGAAACAGGCATATTTATAATATTGTATAATCAAATAATTTCATGGAATTTTATTTGATTAAATTAAGATTGTTTAACAATTAAAATTAATAACATACATTCAATACCAAATAATGGGAATTCCAACATATGGTATTATTTTTGATCTAGATGGCACGATATGGGATTCGGTGGAATACAGAATTAAGGCATGGAAGCAGGCACTTCATGATTATGGAATTGATACCGACCCGGAAATTATTAGATTATTAATTGGATATCCAGGCACAATGCTCATCAAGGCAGTTAATGGCAGGGACCCAAATATAGAAAAAAGTGAGGAGGAATATTTTGGAAATTACATTAATTACGTAAAATTCTTTCCCGATGTTGATAAAACATTTAAAGAATTAAAAAACATGGGATTTAAGATTGCCATAGTAACATCGTCAAGAAGGGCCATGGTCAGCAGGCTAAAAATTAATGTTGATGCGATAGTAACAATGGATGATGTAAAAAATGGAAAACCTGATGTGGAACCATATTTAAAGGCACTGGAAATAATGAATGTTGGTGCCAATAATGCTGTTGCAGTTGGTGATATCGATAATGATCTCATACCTGCAAAAAGGCTTGGTATGACTGCGGTTTTTGTAACCCATGGTGCAAAAAAGGATGCAGATCATAAGGATTTTTCCATAGTAAATATATATGATGTTATAAATGTGGTCAAAAAAAGATTTAATTTATAATGTAAAATTTGAAAAACTTTTTCAACAAGAAAGAATTTAAATTTATTATCCCGGTAACCTAAGAATTGGGCCTTGAAATCATATATTTGCATGCATAATAAGAATATTTAGGAATCTTATTCTGGAATATTAATCTAAATGGCTTTAAAACAGCTTTAGAGATACGAAAATATTTTATTGATAACCATGAATATGTAAGAAAAATAGTAAATTTATGAACAGTCTGAATATAAATTCAAAATTTAAATGTAAAATTATTGATGGTGAAAACTGATAAAAATTTAAAATATGTAATACTGAAATAACCGAACTGCGTGGATACCTGGATATCACATCTAATAATTTATCCGGAGAACCCCCCTTCAAATATGGTATAAATCCATAATTTTCGGGAAATTAAAAGGATAAATAATAAATTTTGTATATTTTATTTGGTTACATTTCAAAAATTTTTATTGTAATAAAATAAATACATAGAAATACAATAAATGCATACAGAATAGGCTATATATGGAACAGGGAACAATGCATGTTATAGTCTATCATAATAAACATTTAAGTAAATCAAACTTACATTCAATTAAAAATCAATATAAAAAAATATATAACCATAAAAAATTCAATAAAACTGACCTTAATAAAATATTATATACGGACATAAATGTGCATAAATATTCCCTGCAATAACCATAAATCCAGATTTATTTATGGGGTGAGATATCATGCAAGGATCAGCAAAAACATTGAAAAGAGATACATTAAATGTATATGATGTTATTTTTCAGGGAGTGGCTGGATCTGCCCCCGCTGGTGCGGCAGTTGCAACTCTGACGGGCTCTGCCGCATTTGCCCTCGGATCACTGCCACTATCAGCTGTGGTCGCATTTGTAATTGTATTTATTAATGCTGTGATTATAAACAGAATTTCCAGACATGTGGCCGGCGCCGGCGGATACTATGCATATTCCAGGGAGGGGCTAGGAAATTTTGCGGGCATATATACCGGATGGATGTACATATTATATCAGGTAATGTCCCTGGCATTCATAGGTTTGAGTATAGCCATATTCCTTCCAGCATTGCTTTCATCGGTATTTGGAATAACCATACCGTCATATTCGTGGGTGATTTTGCTAATAATTGTGCTGGCATTTGGTTACTTCGTTTCATTCTCAGGTGTAAAAAATTCTGTGAGATATGCAATGGTTATGGCCAGCCTTGAGGTTGCTGTTGTTTCAGCAATAAGCATTATAATAATAATATCAAAGCCAACCGTAAATACATTTTCTGTTTTTACACCAGTATATGCATCCCATGGCTTTACAGGTGTTATGCTTGGAGTTTTATTTATGTACACTGCATTTACAGGTTTTGGAACTGCCACCCCTCTGGGTGAGGAGGCAAAAAATGCAAAAAAGGTCATAGGCCGTGGTGTCCTTGCCTCTTCTGTTGTCCTTGGACTGTTCTTTATACTTGCATCATATGCATTTACAGTGGGCTGGGGTCCGGCAAATATGTTAAGCTATTCTACTGAACTAGTTCCCGGAATAATACTTACAAAGAACTATATAGGGTTAATAGGTGCAATAATAATAACAGCTTTTTTTATAAACAGTTTATTTACCGATTCTGTGGTTTTCACCAACTCACTGTCAAGGGTCGTATTCTCAATGAGCAGGGATAATGTTCTTCCAGGGATACTTTCCAGCGTGCACGCAGAAAGAAGAACACCACACAGGGCGGCTGGATTAATGGTTATCATAGCCTTTATAATAGGTACTGTAAGTGTGGTCACCCTTGGCGGTTTTAACGCATTTTTATTCACTGGAATAGCCTCAACACTTGGTGCCCTTGCAGTTCATATGATTGCAAATGCATCACTTCCTGGAATTGTATATAAGTTAAAACTTAAATTGAATATCGCTGCTGATGTGATACTTCCGGCAATATCCATAGTTATTCTTGCCTTTGTATTCTATGGAAGCTTTATAAGCATTAATTCTGTGGTTATAATTGCGAGCATAACATTTGTGGTGTGGCTTATAATAGGCTTAATATATTCATACCTTGGAAGAAAAATGCTCTATCACGAGAATATACAGTAGGCCGAAAATTATTAAAAGGATATAAAAAATATTTTTTTTTAAACTCAACTTA
>NZ_LKBH01000052.1:0-3567 GCF_001402935.1 Acidiplasma cupricumulans
ATTATTTATATTGGAATTACATTATGGATAACCTAGATATTTATATTCCTAAATTGTTAATAATAAATAAAAAATGTACATGCTAACTGTTCGCATAATAGTTAATATCTAAAAGCGTAAATTGACAAATGAGTTAGAATATTATGGATTCCCTAGATTTAAAATATAGCAAGTCCATTTTACTTTATTTAATGAAAAAGAAAAATGCCAAAAAATCTGATTTATTTAAAATTGTTTCAAATAACTTTGTGTTGGATAGACTGCTGGATAAACTAGAGATAGATGGGTATATACAGATAACTAAAAATATTATTGGACCTATAATATATAATATTACCCTATCGGAAAAAGGTAAAATGGTGGCTCTAGGACTAATGAAGATAGACAATTTAACAAAAAATTTGGTTGAAAAATCATATTTACAAAATAATAAAAATCCCTATTCATTTGATGACCAGAAATTAATAAACATTTATCCTAAACAGATACTTATTTCGGACATGGAAATTAGTGATTTAAAAGCAATTTCATTAAATATTATAACAGATGAAGATGGATTCATTAAATTATACTGCAATCACGATAAATCAATGAAGTGTAAGCACGTCTTATTCGCATGGAGTTTAAATGAAATTCAAAATTTTATACAGTTGCAATATTGCAATAGTAAACTTCAAGAACATAGTTAATTCAATGATACAAATCATCTCTCAACCAATTTTATCTACTATTATAATTGGGTAGTACGTGTCTATTATTTCACGATTAGAAACATCATAAATAGTGTCTTTGACACATCAAATATTCCCTATTTAGAGTATTTCTCCCATAAGAATGAGAATCTACAAAGTCCTTTCGGTCCTTACCTAAACCTCTATCTTAATTATTGGTTTTTAATACTATGACTGGTTATAAATTACTGTTATATGGTAATAGTTAAATAAAAATCTCCCTATTTTATGAGATTTTTAATATAGACCACCCATAATAATTATTCTCTTCCTCTATTTTTTGTTTAAGGTAAGCTATCTAAAATTATGTAAGATTTTTTTGGAAACATTATGTTAGTAATTTAACAAAAAAATTATAGGTTATTGCTTTTTAGAATCTACATCTAAATTAATATTTATAATTCCATGCATCGATTTAGAAATTATCATCAATGATATATATGAAATTATAAATACGAACGCTAAAACCACAATTATTCCAAATAATTCTACTCCAAACTGGTGAAGAGCTTGATAACCGCCGCCAAATAAAATACCATTTGGTAAATTAGGGTCTCCAGAAGGTATTGCAAAAATTCTTTCAGTAAAAAATGCTATCATCATAACTCCAAAAATACCTCCCAATGCATGGCCTGGTAAAAGTCCAATAGGATCTTCTATCCATTTTATTCTAGAAAATAAGTTTTCACCTGCAAAAAATAATGGTCCTCCTAGAAAACCCAGTACTATAGCGCTTGCAGGGCTAACAAACCCTGCTAAAGGAGTGATTATTATTAGGCCCATTAAAATCCCATTTACAGAGTCTAAAATATTAGGTCCTGTTTTCTTGAAAAGATATTTAAATCCCATTGTAGATAACATTGCGGTACCAGCAGCAAGAAATGTTGTTATCACCACAACTAATGCTTCATTGTTAAACGCAAGCACACTCCCTGGATTAAATCCAAACCAGCCCATTAATAATAATAAAATTGAAAGTGTCAGCCAACCATCATTTATTTTTATGACATCCCTTTTGTTTCTAGTTATAC
Organism: Acidiplasma cupricumulans; assembly: GCF_001402935.1. NCBI lineage: Archaea > Methanobacteriati > Thermoplasmatota > Thermoplasmata > Thermoplasmatales > Ferroplasmaceae > Acidiplasma > Acidiplasma cupricumulans. Next base: position 1,763 of record NZ_LKBH01000052.1, read on the forward strand.
CGGCCTTTTTTTCTTCCATATGCATTTTTAGCAGAATTGAAAATCCGGCTATTCCCGCCGTTCCATGTACAACCAATCCGCCTGCAAAATCCCTCATTCCAAGCTTGTATAACCATCCTGTTGGATTCCATATCCAGGCAGCTGGGAGAGTCCATATAAAAACAAAATATATTATACTATATATAAAAAACGCTTTTAATTTCATTTTTCTTAAAACTATGACACCTACTAGGGCAAGTGTTACAGATGCGAATGCAGTCTCAAAGAAAAAGTATGTGCTTGTGAGCAGTCCTGTATCAAAATACTTTGGTGTCATTGACCACCATACATTATTTATGAAACTTGATGGATTTATTATACCTAATATAAATCCATTATAATAAAATGGATTTCCTATAAATCCATAAATTGTTGGGGCAAAGGCTATATTAAAACCTATTATAGCCATTACGAATATAGATGTCCCGGATATCATAATCGTTTTTAATAAACTTCTCTTCAAGCTGGTACCAAGTTCGCCAATTTCAAGGAACCCAACAGCAATGGTCATTATAAAAACCAACAGTGCCGCTATTAAAACCCAGAAATTATTTAGTATATATGATGTGATCATTTATTTTAACACCTTGGGGATAATTTAAGCTTGGATTTATAAAACTTATATACTTAGCGTTTTACAGTTTTGCTTAGATTTGAGGTTTTATATAGATTTTAAAATAATTATCCATTTATGATAAGTTTAGGGGATGGTATAGTAGATTTTATTTTGGATGGCGTGGGTCAAGTGTTCTTTATGGGTACACCCTTGGTTGGTGCAATAATTTTAATAGCCTTATACGTAAATTCAAAAAAAGCTGCCCTGTTTGCTGTTATCGGCTCTATTATAGGTGGGGTAACAGCAATAGCACTTGGGATCCCACTTGATACTGTTTATTTTGGAATTTACGGTTTTAATTCTGTATTAACTTCAATAGCTCTTGGAGATACATTTTTGGAAAAAGGGTATAAAGCATATTTGATCGCAGCTATTGGAGCTTTTTTTACTGCATTTATAACAGCATCGTTAATACATGTTACAAGCGTATTTGGATTACCAGTTGAAACTTCTGGATTTGTATTAACAACGTGGATTATACTATTTGCAGCTTATAAATTTTTTGGTTATAAACTTGCAGGTGCCGGGGTGCCTCCAAAACAGCGTGCTAATATATTAAAAAAAGAATATAATTCAGGTGAAGAACCAATTAAAATGCATGAATTCACTTTAGGCGGTTTTATAAAATTAATATTTACAGGAATATCACAGGTTTTCTTTCAGGAAAATTATTTGACTGGTATAATCATGGTAGTAGGATTGACGCTTGCCACCATATCTCTTAAGCCTTTTGCATTTGGAATACAATATCCAATATTTTTTGCAGGAGTTACAGCTTTTATTGGTTCTCTTGTTGGTACTTTAACAGGTATAGCCCTTAAAGCAGACAGAACTTCAATATTAATGGGTTTATATGGTTTCAATGGCGTTTTAACAGCATTAGCCGTAATGGGTGTATTCCTAGGATTTTTCTATAGTACAGAAGGCTTTCCAGGAGCACCACAGAATTTTATAATAATGTTAATTGCAGTTGTTCTATCTTCTATTGTAACAGCATTCATAGGTTCAATAACAAGCAAATGGAATCTCCCAACACTTACAGCGCCATTTGTATTTAGTTCATGGCTCATAGAATTATCTGCAAAAGTTTTTCCAAACATAATACAAATAATAGCTACTCTCAATATACACTAATTTACTATTTTATAAA
>NZ_LKBH01000053.1:0-3462 GCF_001402935.1 Acidiplasma cupricumulans
AAGATACTTGCAGGGGGTCAGAGCCTAATACCTCTTTTAAAGCTCAGGTTCACATCCATTCCAAATATTATAGTAATGTATCCGGATAAATTCGAATATTTTGCGCCAGAAGATATTGAAAGTTTGGAAAAGTTGCTGGATAAATTCCAGGATGATGCCAAGATACTTGCAGGGGGTCAGAGCCTAATACCTCTTTTAAAGCTCAGGTTCACATCCATTCCAAATATTATAGATATAGCCAACATAAAGGAACTAAATTTTATAGATGGTTCTGATGGATTAAAGATAGGCCCAATGGTAAGAACTGCAGAGGTTGCAAGAAATAGGCTTATAAAACAGAAGTGCAATCTTTTATCTGATGCGGCCTCAAAAATAGCTGATCCGCAGGTTAGAAACATGGGGACAATAGGTGGTGATGTCTGTGAGGCAGACCCAAGGAATGATATGCCAGCTGTTATGCTTGCACTAAATGCTGAGTTTGAAATAACCGGCTCTTCAGGTATTAGAACTGTTAAGGCCACAGATTTCTTTAAAGATGCATACACGACCGATGTCAGACCAAATGAAATTTTAACAAAAATTATTATAGGTGACTATTCAAAATATTATGGCAAATACTTCAAGTTTACAACACTTTCAAGCGATTTTCCGGTATTCGCCATAGCAGTGAATATGTCAGTTGGGAATGACAAAACAATCAATGATTTGGGCATAGGACTTACAAATTTAAATACAACTGCGGTTAAAGCTGTTGACGTTGAGGAATTTTTAAAGGGAAAAAAGCCGGATGATAACACACTTGAATCTGCATTTAAAAAACTGGAATCATATATTGATATAGAGGATGATGTTAACGGCACTAAGGACCATAAAATGGAGATTTTAAATGAAATGTTTAAAAATGGAATAAAAGAGGTATATGGTGTTTTAAATGATGGTAAACATTAAGGTAAATGGGAAGGAATATAAAAAGGATGTCGAGCCACGCATGCTGCTTGTAAGTTTTTTGAGGGACGAGCTTGGTTTAACCGGAACACATATAGGATGCGATACAACCAACTGCGGTGCCTGTACGGTTTTAATGGATGGAAAAACAGTTAAATCATGCACCGTTCTGGCAGTTCAGGCAAACAATCATGAAATAACAACAATAGAAAGCAATGACCCTGATCTAAATGCTGTTAAGGATTCATACGTTGAGGAAGAGGGACTGCAGTGCGGTTTCTGTACCCCCGGCATGATTATGCAATCATATTACTTAATAAAAAATGCGGAAGGGGACATAGACGAGGACTACATAAAAAAGAACCTTAGAGGTAATCTGTGCAGGTGCACAGGATACAGAACCATTATCGATTCTGTTAAAAAGGCAGAGGAAAAATTAAGGCAGAGGGAGGAGATAAATGTATCTAAATAGATTTGTTAACGGCCAGGGAAAATATATAGATGACATTAAAATGGATAATATGCTTTACATGGCCATTGCCAGAAGCCCATATGCACATGCAAGAATAAAAAATATAAAGGGCGGGTTAAATTCATCTGAATTAAAGGCATATTACACCCTTGATGATCATGCCATGAGAGAGCCAGTGCTTGCAATTGATGAGGTAAATTATGTTGGCCAGTGCGTTGCCGCCTTTTTTTCCGAGAACAGATATGAGGCAGAGGATCTGGTAAATACACTTGAGGTCGATTACGAGCCCCTTGACGCAGTTGCATCAATTGATGAGGCATTAAAACACCCGCCTGTGAGGCATGGAATGAAGGACAATATTATGGAAACTGAAGAAATTGGAAAAAAATTCAGTGAAAAGGATATTGACTTTGATTTAAAGGTTAGCGACTCAATATTCATGGATCGTGTTCTTGCGAATCCAATGGAAACAAGGGGGATAGTTGCAGATTACCGCGATGGTGTGCTTAATGTATACATTTCAAGCCAGTCGGTTCACAGGATGAAGGCTGGCATAATGAAGGCACTTAACCTCCCTGAGGATAAGGTTAATGTTTATCATGTTGATACCGGTGGGGCATTTGGACTTAAGGCATTGCTATTTCCAGAGTATATAATAGCCTGTTACGCATCAATGAAGTATAAAAGGCCCGTTAAGTGGATAGAAACAAGAACAGAGCATCTGCAATCCGCCCATGCTGGAAGGGGCATAATGGCAGACATTACCCTTTACGCCAAAAAGGATGGCAGGATTACAGGCCTTGATGGTACAGTTTATCTGGATTCTGGTGCATACTATGCTGATGCTGATAAGGTCGATATGGGAAATGTTGTTCACGAGGTTACTGGCCCCTATTTTATTGAAAATGCGCATTTAACTGCAAAGTATGTGCTTACAAACAAATCTTTGAATGGTTACTACCGTGGTGCTGGTAAACCAGAGGCATCAATCATCATGGAAAGAATGATTGATCTGCTTGCAGACAGGCTTAATATGGATATTGCCGATATAAGATTGAAAAATGCAACAGAAAAACCATTTAAATCCCCACTTGGCCTTGACATGAATTACCCAACAAAACCATTCCTGGAGGCTGCATTAAAACATTTCGATTACTATAACCTATCAAAGAAGGAAAAGCTTGGCATATCACTTTTCATCCTTGATGAGGACACTGCGCCCGGTGAATCATGCAGAATACATGTAAAGGATGGAAGGGTGCATGTTTATTTTGGTGGTGATGTTTCCGGCCAGGGTCATGAACTATTCACACAGGAAATACTTAGTAATGAATTTGGCATAGATAAAAATTTAATTTCACTGGAATATGATGATACGGTGACATTAAAGGACGGCACTGGTACATGGGGATCTAGATCAGGAATTACACATACGTCAGTTTTAATGAAAACTGCTGAAATAATAAAGAATGATGTGATCAAAAAATTCGGTAAATATGATAGCAAACTTTTACTGGAAAACGAATTTAATGAGTATTATTATTACAAAATAGATTACAACGCAAATTCTGTAAACTTTAACATGGTTTCATGTGATATCAATGATATTAACTCCATAAAGGTCTATGCATATTATGATCTTGGCAAGGTAATAAACCGTAAGAATGTCCTTGGTTCAATCCACGGTGGAAGTCTTCAGGCCATCAGCGAGACATTATGTGAAACGATGAGGTATTCAGATGATGGGCAGCTGATAACAAACAATATTGCAGATGCCGGGCTTTTAACAGCAGATAGGATTCCAGAATTTAATATAGAACTTGTTGAAAATCCATCGGAATTTCCATCAAAGGCAAAGGGCATTGGAGAATCACCCATGATAGGAATACCAAGTGCACTTGCAAGGTCAATAGAATTGCAGACAAAAAAGAGGGTTACAAAATTCCCGATTGATGATTTAAAATTATTTAATAAATGCATGGATTAATAAAAATATTAATTCATTGATAATCATTTTTTTGGACATTTACATTTTTAGATTATAA
>NZ_LKBH01000054.1:0-3249 GCF_001402935.1 Acidiplasma cupricumulans
TTTAAGAATAGAGGAATTCAAAAAAATAAATTTAAAACAAAGGCAAATAAAATATATCCATAGGCAAAAATTAATTTTAGGAAAGAATTTAAAAAATTCATGGATAATATTTATGATAAAATATAAGGTATACAATTTATAATATTCAATAATAAGGCTTACAATATTGATTATTGATTTAATAGATACAAATAAAAAATTTAATGGCATTTAAAATATACGATCCAGCAGTATAATTATTCAACGCTCATTAAATAACTATCTGAACTATTGTGGTTAAGACTCAACAAAATTTGGATATAAAATAATGAAAGGTGTAATTTGTTTTGAATGAATCTAAATGAATAACCTAATGCATTTTAAAATCTATTATGCTTTTTCTTTTTAATTTCTTTATTTTATCGAAATCGGAGTCTTCTGATATAATGATGTTTGCCTTTTGTGTTATTGCAGTTGCTGCATGAATTGAATCTCTTGGACTGGTTTTATACCGTTTCATGATATTCATTGAAAGTGCCAGCAAATCCTGATTTATATCAACTAAATTCAGTCCAGGCATATTCAAAAAAGCTTCACCGGCAGATATCGCATCTTCAAAATTTCTATTCTTTTTTATTATCCAGATGATCTCATCAAAGGTTAATTTGTTACCAAGATAATGCATTATGGTTATATAGATCAAATAATCATAAAAATAGCCATCATAGACATATTAACTATTAAAATCTGTATAATAATTCAATGAGTTACACTGGTTCTTAATAACTGGATGGCAACATATGCGTATCCAGATATCAATGGAAAATATGATATTTTAGTATTATAAAAAATACATAAATACAATGCTTCTCTGGAATAAAGAGATTATCTTGTAAGGTAATAAGGTCTTTAAACATAAATACAAGAAATGATGTTGAGGGTATATTTTTATAATAATTTTAAATTAAAGGAGGCCTGTAAATGAGGTTAATAATTATGCAGCATGCTATTTTTAAAAATATATTTTTTAATCAACATTTACTGTTGCAATTTCCTCCACATTTCTTGATTTTATTAATGCGTATATTATTCCGAGTATAATCCATACACCTGCAGCTATTGCATATATTGAATAGGGATAAGATGGAAGTGGTACAAATGAATAATATATCGCCAGTATTAGAAATACAGACCCTATTACAGGTATTATTATGTGCTGAATAATCTTCATTTTTATTTTATTGGCCCTAACGTATCTTATGAGTGCGAAATTATTGATCATATGTGTTAGTATTAGCATTAATCCTATCATTATGAAAGGATAGACACCGCCGTTAAACGGCCCGAAGATGAGACCATTTATAAGTGCAAAGAAGAACCCAAATACTGTGATTAAAATTATTATTCTATGAGGTGTTTTATATTTTGGATGCGTTACCGCAAAATACCTTTTTGGAAATATTATATTATCCCTTGCCATGCCATAGGATGTTCTTGACAGTGAGTTATTAATCGCCAGACCAAACATGAAATAGCTATTATATATTATGACTGCAAAGGCTATTTCTGCTATTATGCCAAGATATTTTTTATACACTATTAAACCGGGGTCAGGTGATGTTGCAAATGTGCCCATATTTGACACGCCCCAGCCAACAGTAAGGGCATATGTAACAAGTATAACAGAAAGATCGATTATCATGACGAGCACCAGCGCCATTGGTATGTTTTTCTTTGGCTCCTTTGTTTCCTCTGCTATTGCCACCACCGATCCTGATCCCGCAAGGGTGGTAAATCCTATTATAAATGCAAGGAATACAGGCTGTAGCTTGCCGCCAACAGGTGCCAGTGTAAAAACTGAGGCTGTGTTTGATGGCCCTGAAAGGAAAATTATTATAATGCTGGTTATGACTAGAAATAGCACCTCGATTAATCCGGCTATCCATGCATAGTTCAATGATGGCTTTATTCCAAGGTATTCTATTATAAAAACAAAGAACATAAATGGAAGTATAAAAACTATCCAGAGATATGGTATGGATGAAATCTGCGGTGTCAGAAGATATATCAATGATGATGAACCCAGAAACGCAAAGGCAGGATATGCAAGCATTTCATTGCCAAGGAATAGCCAGCCCGTAAAAATGCCCCATCTTTTTCCAAGGCCGTTTGCGGCAAAGCCATAATATCCCGCGGCACTTGAGATGTATTTTGAAAACTGGTAATTGGTGTTCACCAGAAGAAAGTAACCGGCCCATGCGAGTAAAATGACCAGGGGCGTTGCACCAAGTGCTATTGCGGCCGTTCCTGTAATAAGCAGGGCGATATCAGCTGCAGGGGCAACGTGTGACTGCGACTGAAATACGGCATGGATTAAGCCCACGGCATTTCTCTTCAGTCCATAATTTTTAACAGGTTCAACATCCTTATTATCATCAACCATAAATAGAAATATTAGATAGGTGTTACTTAATCATTTCTATCATAACATAAATATATTATCAATAATTTACGAGAATTAGAATTTTTATTTCATTTTTCTAAAATTATGGATAAAATATTTAAGTAAAAGGTATTTATTTGATCCCTAATTACATTTTATTCAGGTTGTTTTTATACCTCTCCGTGAACGTATTGTAATTTTTCTTATAGTCCGTCCATAACCTCTTGTAATCCTCGGATACCCTGCCTATAACCCTTGCCGGAATACCAACAGCTATGGATTCGTCCGGTATTTTATCCTTGTTTTTAACAACAGCACCCTCGCCAACAGCAGCCCATGTGCCCACCTCTGCAAAATCAGAGACAGTAGAATTCATGCCTATTACAGCATAATCTCTTATTGTACCAGTATGTATAACCGATAAATGGCCAATGGTTACATGCTTTCCTATGTATGTTTTCTCACCAGGCCTTGCGTGAATCACACAGTTGTCCTCTACTGCAGAGTAATCATCTATCTCTATTGTGCCATAATCGCCCCTTAAAACAGCTCCCGGGCCAATCCATACATGATTGCCTATTATAACATTGCCTATGATTGTGGCATTTTCAAAAACATATGCGGTATCACTTATCTTTGGTATTCTTCCCTCAAACCCATAAATCATAATGCCTTAACTGTGCTGAATATATAAACATAGCGCATTTTTAAATGTATGCATTATAAAATTTATAACCTTTTTTAATCTAGTATTTACACTGTACATAAATTATTATTATTTATTATTACAGCAATTTTTTTTAATATTAATTTTCATTTACCATAAG
>NZ_LKBH01000055.1:0-3125 GCF_001402935.1 Acidiplasma cupricumulans
TATAATAATTAATTTATTTAGTAGTATATTATGGCAAAATTCTTATATAAACAAACATTATTAAAATATTATGCAGCAGGATATACAAAAGAATGAACTAAAAAGCAGAATACCTTTCAGATTAGATAGATTACCTTTTAGCAGATGGCATGTTCTTGTGGTTATAGCCTTGGGTTTTACATGGATTCTGGATGGCCTTGAGGTCACAATGGTGGGCGTTATAGGTTCGGTACTGATAAGCCCAAAAACTCTTGATTTTACCTCTGCAGAGGTGGGATTCGTTGCCACTGCCTATTTAATTGGTGCTGTTATAGGCTCTGTATTTTTTGCCGAGTTAACAGACATACATGGACGGAAAAAATTATTTATGGTAACATTAAGCGTTTACATACTCGGTACGGTATTTACAGCATTTTCATTTAATTTTCCATCGTTTTTCCTGTTTAGATTTATTACAGGCCTTGGTATTGGTGGGGAATATGCTGCAATAAATTCGGCAATAGATGAACTAATGCCATCAAAATATCGTGGAAGAATAGACCTTGCAATCAATGGGAGCTGGTGGGTTGGCACCATAGTGGGTTCCATAGGCTCTCTTTATTTACTAAATACAAGCATATTTCCTATAAATTTGGGATGGAGATTATCATTCGCAATAGGTGCCATACTGGCAATAGCCGTTCTATTAATAAGGCGCTATGTTCCTGAATCGCCAAGATGGCTGTTAATGCATGGTAAACTTGATGAGGCCAGAGAAATTACCACAAATATTGAGGATACAGTATCAAAAAGCACAGGAAAGGACCTTGAACAAGTTTCAAGATATATAACCATAAAACCACAGAGGAGAATAAGGGCCAAGGAAATTGTGGATACGTTATTTAAAAAATATCCCAAAAGGACTGTACTTGGTTTATCATTAATGGCCGGTCAGGCATTCCTTTACAATGCAATATTTTTTACGTATGCTCTTGTGCTTAAGGTGTTCTATGGTATACCGTCTGATGAGATAGGCTATTTCATAATACCATTTGCAGTTGGAAACTTTGTTGGCCCTCTGGTGCTTGGAAAACTTTTTGATACAAGGGGTAGAAAGCTGATGATATCATTCACATACATTTTCTCAGGGGCCCTATTAATGCTAACAGCGTATTTATTTTACATAGGAGTTTTAAATGCAGTAACACAAACACTGCTCTGGTCAATTATCTTCTTTTTTGCCTCTGCAGGGGCATCATCAGCATATTTAACAGTAAGTGAGGTTTTTCCTGTTGAAATGAGGGCAATGGCCATAGCCGTGTTTTATTCAATAGGTACAGGTATAGGTGGTGTGCTTGCACCCTCGCTGTTTGGTATATTAATTGCCTCAAAATCTCCATTCAGCCTATCTATGGGATATTTGCTTGGGGCATCTCTAATGGTTATATCAGGAATTGTGGAGATTTTCCTTGGTGTAAAGGCAGAGAAAAAATCTCTTGAGGATGTGGCAAGACCACTCACCGCAGAGGATATTGAATCATATAATAAAGAACCGGTTAATTACAATAATGAGGAGGCAAATTAAATATATTTATTGAATTTCTTTTTTCTTTGTTTCTTTTTTGAACTCTGCCGGCAGCCGACCAAGCTTATAATCCGACTCATCGACGAATTTTATTAACCTTGAAAGCTGTGGATGTACACTTTTAACCTCATTATACATTTTCAGTGCAACTGTTCTAAGATCAGGGTGCACCTGTGCATTTGACCTTAATTCAATGAAATATGTGAGTTCATTAAGATTGATATTAAATGCCACAGGGTATCTATATGCATACGGAACAATGTACTGGGCCAGATCGGGGCCATTTTTTTCTTTTATATCAAGATATAAATTTCTAGCTTTTTCCATTAATGTTACATAATCATTTTTTAGGTCTTCTGTTTTATTTATTGTTTCCGGTATATCATATCCATAATAAACGCTTAGTGGTTTTCTGACAATTGACATAAACCTGTGCCTCTGCAGCTCCCTGAATGCACCATAATTTGTATTAACCTGAAATAGATAATTTATTGCCTCAAATGGACGCCCAATTTTATGCCTCCTGTTTTTTCTTATTGAAATGAGATTATTTAATAGCCTTTCCTTTTCCTCCTTTGTTAGGTCTATGCTATTGTAATCTCCATAATAGCGGTAAACCATAAGTTTTAAGGCCTTATTTATTGCATTTTCCTCATCCTCATAATCAAGGAGTGAAACGGTATTTATTGATCCAAAGTTCTGCTGTTCCCTGTAACCTATAAGATCACGGGACATATTATACTCTATCTGTTCAATGCCATGTTTTGATGTGGCGTCATCTATGATCTCCGGCATTTCATTTTTTAATTCATTATAAATTAAATCCGCATATTTTAGGCTCTCCTTGGTTTTATACTCACCAAGACGCTCTATTAATGCTATAAATGCCCTACCATTACCAGATACACCAATATTCGTAAGTGTTGATGCCGGCAGAACTAGTCTAATCTCATCCAGTACAGATGATCTTAATGATGACTTATACGCCTTTGTTACTGAATCATCATCAATATTTTTTATCTCTGAATAATTATAAACTTTTCCGCCAATTTCAAAATTAAATTTCTCTATTGGATACATTTCCGAGTATATTTTAATCATATCATCGTATGATTTAGAGTAAAAATCAAAAAGTTCATTGCATAATTCATTGTATTCATTTTCATACTTTTTTATGCCTGCACCATCGGCATCCAGAAAAAGGTAATGGCCATTAACCTTTTTATTATATTTAACATATCTTGATGATTTTTCAAGATATGACAGGCCTATTCTTGATTCTTCTATAATTTTTGATAAAATATTTGAAACATTCTGTATGCCCATCTGTGCAGTTATAAGCTCAGATATTGATTCATCCCCATAATCGAGGAAGATTTTCTTATAAAAATCTATTGCCTTTTCTGGATTATTTTTAAATTCTTTTTCATAAACTGATCTTATATCCAAATTAACTGTTCTACTGTACCTTGACATTAAAGCCCCGCGGTCTATCATTTTTTCTGTTTTTATCAAAAAAACATCACGGTCATTATTTGAGAAATCCTGCATAAAAAGATAA
>NZ_LKBH01000056.1:0-3061 GCF_001402935.1 Acidiplasma cupricumulans
AACATATATTCAACATTTATGGATAAATTCCCAACCTTCCACTGCCTAATAAATCAAAAGGATGAGGGGTATGACGCCGATATACAGCTGTTTTTTACCAGAGAGTATGAACTAGCCATGGAGGTTTCCAGGCTTATTGAGCTGGACAATGATAGCATTCAGTACTCCAGAATTCTGAAATTTATACAGTCTTTTGAGAATTTTTTAATAACCGGTGAAAAACCAGATGATTTTCAGTTCTTAAAGACCCTCCCCTCTGTTAAGGGATGGAAAGACGATTATAATATAATTCAAAGCAGGAACAGGGTTTCCAGGCTTCTCTTCAGGGCCGTATTAAAAACAGTTGAGGTTATGTATTACTATGAAAAAATGTCGAAAAAGGATGATTACAAACACAGATTTTTACCGGAATACTTCGAGGCCTTCTGGATCATGCGCGATGTATTTTATCAGAGGGCCCTTGATACATACAAAAAATAAAATAATTTTATCTAAAATTTTATTATTTTAGATTCCGGCCCAGCGTATTTACCGGGATCCTCCATAAACCTTTTATTTCTTCCATCACGGTAGTCTTCAGTATTTATTACATCTTCAATATTTTTATATTTTTCTATTTTTGTCCTTATTCTAAATCCGTTTTTAAATCCGAACGGTACAGCCATTATTGATTCCCCCAGATATGGGTCTGAAATAGAATTGGCAGACATTACCGGCATTCTGTTTTCAAGAGATCTTATTTTTATGTACATATGCCATTCCACATTAAAATCATGGCCAATTAATGATGGGTTTAATACAATATCACATCCATTACCTGCAAGGATTTTCATATAGTAAGGAAAATCAATGTCATAGCATACTGCTATCCCGAATTTTAAATCATTATGTGAAAATATGGTGATAATATTTCCACTGTTATAATGAATTTTCTCGTTTCCATACAGCATTATTTTGTCCTGATATCCGGCAATTTTTCCATAATGTACAAAAAATGATCTGTTAAAAAGGCCAGCGTCTGTTTGTATTGAAAAAGACCCGGGAATGAAATATGGTATATTTTCTGTTCCTAGATCCTCTATTATGGATAAAGCCTCTTCCATTGTCAGTTTTTCTGTTATCCACTTTTCCGGGAAGAGTATAATCTCTGAATTTACATTTTTCAATGAGTTTACAGCATTGTCATGTGCCGAATTTTTATCAGTACGCTTTAACTGTATTATTGATGCACCTATCTCAGGCATTTTATACACCCCTGCCTTTTAATCCTGAGAGATAAATAAGCAGTTTTTTGGTCATTACTGGCTTGGGCATAACACCCATATCCTCTGATATATTATTACCGGCAAATATGTAATGATTTGTTATCCTCCCAAAAGGTTCCATTTTATAGGTGTTAACAACAACAAGGTCGGGTACATTTTTAAAATGCGCCATAACATCCTCATTGAAATCTGATGTTAATCTAAACGCAACAAGAAGCCCTGAGAAATTTTCTCTTATAATATTTAACAGTTTTTTAACAGGTTTGAGTTTTATTGTGATTTCCTTATTACTATCATATTTTTCCTCGTTTTTATTAATAACCTCGAAATCCGGCAGTGCAGCGGATACTATAACAATATCATAGTTGTTTTTTAATTCCTTTATAGTATTTGATTTAAACTCATCAAAGGTTTTTGCAGGTATGTAATTTACATAATCTGGCATTGATTCCTCAGAATTCCCTATGTATGTTATTTTATCAGCACCCAGCCTAAATGCATTTCTTGCAATCCAGTAACCGGTAAATCCTGTTCCGTCATTTGTCAGGGACCTTACAGGGTCTATTCTGGCCTCCCCCCTTCCAGAGATAATTAATATTCTCCTCCCTGAAAGTTCATTATGAACACACCTTGAAACATGGTCTATAATACAGTTATTATCGCCCAATTTTGCCTTATCCCCTGAATATACTGGATTTACAATGGAAATACCCATTGAAATCAGTTTATCTATATTTTTTTTATTTACAGGGTTTTCCATCATTGACCTGTGCATGGCAGGTGCTATTAATGTTTTAACATTACTGCCAAGTGCCTGTGAAAAAAATAATGATGGCACCGTGTCTGCTATGCCTGAGGATATTTTACCAATACAGTTATATGATGCAGGAGCTACCAAAAAAATTTTTTTATCGCCATTTTCAGAAAAAATATTGATATGCTCCAATTCTCCTGATATTCTGGTTATCACACTGTTTTCAGATGCCCATTTCATAACCTCGGGGCTTATGAACTGTGCTGCATTAAAGCTCATTCCAGTAATAACCTCTGCACCCTCCCTTCTTAAATTTCTTACCAGATCCGGTATTCTGTATATTGAAATGCTTCCACATAGGGCCAAAACCACAGTATAACCCTCAAGTGTCCTTGAAAAAAGATTTTTATCGTATTCCAGCATGTCCATTATATTATTTCATTTTATACATATTTTTATTTTGACCCAAAACATAATTAAAAATTATTTCTGAATTCTTGAAAGCCGGTAAATATTCACAAACTGAAGCACGAATATGACTATGAATGAAAATGCCATGAGAAATGAATATGTATTTGATTCATTAAAGAGGAATAAAAAGCCTGAAAGGCCTGCTATCAGGACAAAAATAAAGCTTATTGTGGATGATATAATCAGCACATTATCAGAGATTTTAAGCATTAAATAAAATATAATAAATGATGCAAATAAAATCAGAAAGCCAAAGACCATGTGAATCATAATTGGTATAAAGTTAGTCATGGGCATTCTCATGAATCCGTGGGATGTTATTGGCGGAAAATTAACATAAAGATTAATATATATTCCAAGAATAAACTGAATGAAAAGCAGTAAAACTAAACCGCCTGTGAAGTAATATGCGTATTTAAATTTCTCTTCCATATAAATTGCATGCAAGGATAATATATTATTATTTCCAATTTTTTTAATAAATGTTTTTGAATGCATAACATTAATGCCGATTGCATGGACTTCCACTTATTAAATAAACAATTTAATAATTTTGATATATTTTAAAACA
>NZ_LKBH01000057.1:0-3401 GCF_001402935.1 Acidiplasma cupricumulans
TGGGAATAAAATAAACGTTTAAATAAGGAAAAAAATTAAAAGCATATGGAGACTCAAAATTTGCCTGATAGTGATCCGATCTTAAATGAAATGAACAGTAAGATCACAACAAAATTCTACTGGGCAGTTACTGTGCTGGCAACAATAGGTGGGTTCCTGTTTGGTTATGATACATCCAATATAGGGACAGATCTGGGATTTATACCATTTGCCAAACACCTTGCCACAACTGCACCATTTGTTTACGGATACTTAATAGCAGGTGCATCACTTGGTGCCGCCGTTGGAGCATTAATAGCAGCAGCACTTACCGACAAATATGGCAGGAAATTCCTGCTTATTACGGATGCCGCCATTTATACAATTGGTGCACTTCTTTCTGCGGCTGCTGTTAACCTTGCAATGCTGCTTATTTCAAGAACCTTCATAGGGCTTGCAGTTGGTGCTGATTCGGCAATAGCAACTGCCTATATAGTTGAATATGCACCAAAGCGCCGCAGGGGCCATCTCTCATTAATGCAGCAGTGGATGATTACATGGGGAATACTTGGTGCCTATCTTGTTGGTATGGGTGTATTTTTCATTGCACCAGGCCTTGCATACGCCGTTGACTGGAGAATTCTTTTAGGTGTTGCTGCCATACCATCTATTATAGGCCTTATTTTTAGATTCTACATGCCAGAATCACCAAGATGGTTAATACTTCATGAAAAATACGATAAGGCAATTTCGGCCCTTAAAAGGTTTAATATAAACGCAACAGAGGATCAGCTAACAAAGACCCATGGCGTTCTCCAGAGCATGGAAACTAAAATGAGGGCAACACCCGGAATAAAAAGGGCATTCGTGGTCGTTGGCCTGTTCATGATGTTCCAGCAAATAACAGGAATAAATGTTCCATTCTATTACGGCCCAACTGTTATAGCAAAATTAAATATCTTTGGATCTGCAGGTGGATCATACCTTTCAAAGGCAGTATTTGGAATAGAGGCATCATCAATTCTGGCAGTAATAAATGTACTGGCCACCCTTATAGGATTTAAGCTTATTGATTCATATGGCAGAAGGTCCCTTGCACTGCTAGGTTATTCCGGGATGGCACTGTTCGATTTTATTGGTACGGTACTATATCTGGATCATATTGCTGTTGGCCTTTTAATAGGATTTGCGGGATTTATAATTTTCTTTGCCTTTGCCGTGGGAGGTACCGGCTGGCTGCTTCAGGGAGAATATTTCCCAACACAGTACAGGGGTTTATATGCATCCCTAATAGCTGTTGTTGACTGGATATCAAATTTTGCCATAATAGAAATATTCCCTGCAATGAACCTGCATATAGGCCTTGGATATACAATGGCAGTCTTCGGGGTTCTTTCTGTAATAGCCGTAATTATATTCTTCTTTATTATGCCTGAAACAAAGGGCATATCTGTTGAGGAGGTCACAGAAATGTTTGAAAACAATACACTATTAAATGTAAAGAACGCATCCGGCACAAGGGAATCCACAGGGTCTGGGGATAAATAATTTTTTATCAAAAAAATTAATTTTTTCCTTGCAAACTTTTAATACAGAAATATAATAAAAGATTATGGATATTCAAAACCTAAAGGATGTAAAAAATGTCTGCCTGCAGAATATTAAGGATATTTATGGTGAAAACATACAGGAGTTCACAATAAACAGCATAGTCAACAATGGAAATACATGGGATGTTTCCACCGAATTCAATTTTGAGGGATATCATTATACTGTATACATATCACTAAACAGCGATGGGGAAATTATAAAATTCAATCAGGTTGGCAAAACAAAAATAGGCTGATATACAAATATATTTTATATTTTTTTATAATTATTGTACATGGATTTGGAAACAAAAAACTATATTTTAAAGAACATATTTGATTTTTTTCAGTATTCAAAGAGATATGATCGTCTGGTATTAACCGGAATCCTTAATTCAATGGATTATCATGATGATTATATCACCTTTAATAAACTCAGATTCAAAATAGGTAGAAATGCAGGAAGGGATAAAATTTTGGGATTTTTTCTGGCAAACCTTCCGGTGCTTATTGAGGGCAGAAGAACTGAAAGGAATGACCTTACACCAAAATTAACAAAATTAAAAAATGATACATTGGAACTTATATCACTGGGAAAATTTAATGAGCTTGCAACACTTGACATGTATCTTCTTCTTGAAATGGGTTTAAGGTGTGCATACTCCATATGGGTTGGAAAAAAGGCCATTATTGAAAGGCCGGGATATGATAAAATAATATTATATGATCAGGATTACAGGAAAATAAAATTATATTTAAGGTTGAATAAAATTGGGCATTATGATGTTCTTGTCAATGGACAGCCATTTCCAAGCTCACAGAATTCACTCCTCCACTGGTCTGAAAAATTTACTGATAGGAATTCTGATCTGTTATTCAGGCTTGCATTAAACATAAGAAATCTTCTTGCACATGGCGAGAATGAATGGGAACTCTATCCCTTTAAGGAAAGTGTTGAATCATCCTCATATGCGGTTGGTAAGGTTCTGGACAGGATTAAATTATAAATTCTTTTTAAAGTTTATAATACCCATGAAAATTTGGATGTTTTTAAACATATATATTTATGAAAAATAAATGAAAATTTTATAAACCATGCTTATATAAATTATTATGTTAAATTTTGATGGGGAGTTCGATGTGAATGCAAGGTCAGAGGATGCATATAACTATGTTTCAGACCCGGACCGCATAGCAAAGCTGGTTCCAGATCTAATAAGCTACACAAAAATAGATGGGAATAACATGAAGTTAACTGCAAAGGCTGGTGTATCATTTATAAAGGGAAAATTTGATCTGGATTTAAAAATAATAAATGATGAAAAAAAGGAGAATCTTAAGCTTGAGGGCCATGGAAAGGGAACCGGTGCATCTGTTGACTTTACCGTTGATTTTAATTTTAAGCAGAATGATGGAATGGCACACATAAAATGGAATGCCGATGTCAATGTTGTTGGGTCGGCAGCCAGCATGGGGGGCAGGATGATTAAAAGCGCAGCAGGGAAATATATTAATAAGCTTATTGATGCATATAAGCAGGCCCTTGAGGCTGGAAATTAAATTTAAAAATTGATATTTTATTAATGATTAAAAAATACAAAACTTTTCCCTGTTTTAACGGAAATTAATCACATTTCATAATTTCCTGACCCACAGGGAATTCTACGCCCGCCCCTGATCAGATTTTAATTGCAGGGTGACACGCCTTATGCTGGATCTGAGGCCCATTAAAAGGCAGGGCATTCTATATGTCCAGCGTCGTCATATGGAATCATGATCATCCATACTTTTTAACCGGACGTTAATATATGCCTTTTTTGTATTAAGTTTTTA
>NZ_LKBH01000058.1:0-3020 GCF_001402935.1 Acidiplasma cupricumulans
TATTATTATAATAGTTAAAAATTAATAATAATTTTAAATAACCAATTCATGAATAAAAAATATGCCAATATTATTATAATTGCTGTTTCAATAATAATAGCAGCCCTTATAATCATCCCATTTGCAATTCAGCCCTTTGAGGAACCCTCAGGAAAATTTTTTAGGGTCAGCTCACACGGTGATAGCAGGGTAAATATTTTATTGGTGAGCTGGCTGGGATGCCCAATAGGCGCATCCCTTTCATGGCCCCTGTATTTTGCATTAACACATTATGGAAATGTATCGTATTATCAATGGCATTCAGACCCATCAGATGTTTATCCAGATACGCCTGGATTAATTTTCACTGGATTTAAATCAAATGCCATAAATGCAACATTTATTTACCTTTACAATGAGACCTTAACTGGAAATGCACAAAATAAAACCATTAATGGAAATCTTGTTGATTATGGGTTATCCGAATTAAAATCAAGTGTTAACGTCAGCGAATATGAAATAATAAAAAAGTACACAACACAGGAGTGGATTTCAGGCAGCTTCTTTCAGAGCAGTGCAGATTCAGTTTCACCACACCATATAAATACCGTTTTATTAATTTCAGGTCCAAACGGCACATACTTTTTAAATGGCGGTCTTTACAGCCCAAAGAATATATCATCATACAGCGATAATTATCTTTTGGAAAATGGATTAAATATAACATATATAAGGTCTGCGGAAAATGAAATAGAAAATCAAATAAAAGCAGTTGAATAATTTTTATTTATTGTTCTGTATTAAATAAAGGTATAAATAAAGTTTTTAAATATATCATGGAAAAAAATGATAATAGCCACAGTATCTTTTAGGGATGGCAGGCTTGTTGAATCAGACCCTTCTGATGAAATTTCTGTTCTGGATATAAAAAGGTCACTTGCGTATGCATTTTTATATGACTATACGGTAAATGTTTATTCCAATAATTTAATTTACAGGGATGTTAAGGTCATTGCAATCAAATTTAATGAGAATGGAAACCTGTTTTTCACGGGAGTTTTTAGCCATGAAAAAAGGGTTATTAAAAAAAGTTTTTCATGGAGGGAAATAAATTACATTGACATAAATATAAATAAGGAGCCCGAAAGTTATTACTGAGGTTTTAATTTATATGAAAATTTCTGTTTTACCTTTTCAACCTTTGGTTTTATAACAATTCTGCAATATCCCTTCTCCGGATGCTTTGCAAAGTAATCCTTATGATAATCCTCGGCCGGATAAAAATTACGGTACGGTTCAACCGACACAACTATTTTATCATATTTTCCAGACGCTTCAAGGGATTTAATATAATCCAGAGACCTATTTCTCTGCTCTTCATTTGTATAAAAAATTGCCGTACGGTAATTTGTACCTATGTCCTCACCCTGCCTGTTTAATGTTGTTGGGTCTATTGCCGAAAAATATATCTCAAGCAGGTCATTAAAGCTGATTTGATCGTTATCAAATCTTATTTTAACGGTTTCTGCATGGCCTGTTTCCTGACTGCATACCTGCTCATATGTGGGATTTACCGTGGTCCCCCCTGAATAGCCAGGCTGGACATCAACAACACCCCTTATGTCCTTAAAAACAGCCTCCATGCACCAGAAGCAACCTCCAGCAAAATAACATACATCTTCCATAATTTTATATTCTAATTTAATAATTATAGATTTCTATAATAAATCTTATGAATTTATTTAATTATTCAAAATTTAGGTATTTGAAATTAATATAATAATTTCTTTATTTAAATATACATTTAAATATATTAATATAATATATAAAATATGAAAAATGTGGCAATTATAATTTCAACTGCAAATAAGGAAAAGGCAATAGCTGCAGCAACACTTGCCGGTGTTTCAAGAAAAAATAAATTTTTTGGAGATACAAAATTAATATTTTTTGGCCCAAGCGAGAGGTTTATAGCAGATAATGACGAAGCTATTATGAAACTTATAAATGACTATAATAGCGCTGGCAACTCACTTGCAATTGCGTGCAAACTGGTTGCAAATAACCTTAACCTTGCAGACAAACTTGAAAAGGTCAGCGCCATTAAGCTTGACATGGTGGGCCCGATAATAAAGGATCTGGCAGAAAAAGATTATGAGTTTTTAACATTCTAAATTTCTATGTAATTCATATTTATTTAAAAATTTATAAAACTGTATTTAACATTTTAAGGTCTTTTATTAATGGATTTAACCTTATAATATATTCTGGCAATTTTTATATACCTATTTAATAAGTTTTACGCCAATATAAATATAGTACAATATAACATATATAGAAAAACTTAAATTATATTTAGCGATATATACGTTTAAAAATAGAAAGTGAGAGGTGATAAAATGGTAAAGCTTGTTGCCTTCAGCATGGAAGGAACACTGTTAAAAAATAAAAATACCTGGAACAGGGTTATGTCTAAATTATCCAGGAATCCTTATTATAACATAATCTATAACTTTGATTATTTATATGACAATTTAAATAACAAGATTAATGTATCCATAAATAATACAGCATTTAACAAATTAATCGATGAATCCTTCGATTACATGGACCTTTATGATGGTATAGATGATACAATAAAAATACTGCACCAGAATGGAATAAAAGCTGCAATAATAACCGCTGGTGTAAAAAACTATGCTGATATAATAGCAAGGGAATTTAAGTTTGATTATTCCATAGCCAATGAAATGAAAATAATTTCTGGCAAAATAAGATTTATCAAAAATGTGGATTCAATTAGAAAGGAAATAATATTAAACAAATTAAGAATTAAAAACGGATTTAAAAGGGATGATATAATATCTGTTGGAAGCAGCCTGCAGGACATCTCAATGAAAAATGTATCCGGTAAATTTATAGCATTTAATCCTTCAGCAGTTGAGGTAATAAGGGTTGCTGATAAAATTATAGACGGTTCTGAATCTCTTCTTGATATACTAAATGAACCGATAAATGCATAATAAAAACATATTTTAATA
>NZ_LKBH01000059.1:0-2833 GCF_001402935.1 Acidiplasma cupricumulans
CTGAAATGATTTTCCTAATAAATTTATTGTTTTACATATAACTTACAACCTTTTCCCATATGCCATTGATGATGTTGCCTCTAGCATATTATCTAGAGATAATGATATGCGCCTTATATTATAATTATAATAAAATACTCCAAATTCATGTTGTTAAAATAAGGCCCCAATCATTTAATTATATAATTTAATCTTCCTGATTTTTCATTGGTAAATAACTAAATACCTTTGATTTTGTCATTTTTAAATATTATTCTTCAAGTACATTAATAATTTTTTCAATTCCTGAATCCAGCGTTTCTTTATCTATAAGCACAGGTGGTGTGATCTTTAATACATTATTTGATTCACCTGTAAGCGAGCATGCCAGATTATCAGAAAATAATCTGTTTCTAATGTTTAATGCATATTCCGGATCAGGATTGCCAACATCATCAGAGAATTCAATTCCAATCATAAATCCAAGCCCCCTTACAGATGATATTTTATCATTTGAAATCTTCAACAGTTTTTTAATTATATTAACACCATTATTCCTGACAAAATCTAACCTTTTTTCATCAAGTGATTTAATAACCTCAAGTGCCACCCTTGAGATAAACATATTACCGCCCTGCATGCTTAATACATCATTATATGGCAAATCCCAGGAGTTATTATATAAAACCGCCCCAAGTGGAAGGCCGGCAGCCATGCCCTTGCCAATGCAAACCATATCTGGTTTTATATTGTATTTTTTAAATAAAAACATTTCACCGGACCGGCCATAACCAGTATATACCTCATCAACAATTAAATGAAACCCAAGATTCTTTGATATTTCGATTATGTAATTTATAAACTCTTTTGGTAAAACATTCACACCCCCATCTGACTGTATAAGTTCTATTATAACTGTTCCATTATCCAATGAAAATGGACTTTTTTTAATCAGGCTGTTGTTATATTCAATGGCATTTTCCACTGAAATTTTATTATCAGGTATCTTTAGATGGATTATTCTATTATTTATATCATATCCGGTACCATTTGAAACAATCTTTGTTAGATATGTTAATCCATGGTAGGCACCCTCAAGGGAAATAACCGGAAAACCATATCTTGTTAGTGCTGTGTCGCAGGCCTCTGTTCCGCTTGTGGTGAAAGCCGAATTTTCAAATCCGGATAATTTTTTAAGCGTATTTTTTAATTCACATTTATAAAAATTTCTGAATACAAGGCTGCTTACCTGTGGCACCAGCCATTCCGGTTTTATGAAATTGTAACCTGTTGTCATTGCCGATCCGGAAAAATCTAATATAAGATTATTTCCACTTTTCACATAAAATTCTGATGCGCCATCAATCTCTAATGTAAATGGTTTAAATTCAGGTTTAACCATCACTAATCCCCTGTTAACTCGTCAATTGTTTCAACATTTGTTGAGTTCCTCCTTGCATATATTATTATTACGCCAATGATTATCCATGCAGGTATTAATATGTATATAACAGAAAGGGGCATTGTCAGGCCCAAAAGAGAATAATAAATGGCTATGGCCATTAGTACAGATGCTGCGGTTGGTGCTATAATATAAGATATGGGTTTCATTTTTAATTTTTTCTTTTTTATAAATAGTGCAAGGGAATTATTTGTGGCTATATGGTAAAGAAGGGTGAATATTGTTATTGCAGTGCCCCATAATGCAAAACTGTCAAAAAGGCCATTTGATTCACCATAATAATAAACCATTGGCACTATTGTTAGCAATACTCCAATAACAACAATCAGGAATAACCATATGGTTGCAACATAAGGACTGCCATATTTTTTGTGTACCCTTGAAAAGCTCTCTGGCATCAGCCCATCCCTGGCAAGTGCGAATAATGTCCTTGCCCCGCTATTTCCGAATATAACCGGTGAAAATATCTGTGCAATGACAACAAAAATAAATGCAAATACAGCTATATCAAGACCATAAAACTGCTGGGCTATGTAAAGTCCCGGTGCAAATGACCCATCCACAGTTGCCAGATTCGGCCCGGCTGCAGCAACAATACTGTAAACAACAAAGGTATCGAATGCAACCATGATCAGAAGGGCCACAATAATTGATTTTTTAAGGTTATGTTTTGATAATTTTGCCTCCTCGCCGAGGGATACAACAGAGCCATAACCACCATATGCCAGGAATGCCCCAACTACCATGGCAAGGAAGAAGCCGTGAAGACCGTCAAGGGAATTGTTGATATTAAAATATACCAGGCTATTATAATGCGCTTTTGTCACAAAGCCTATTGCAAGTACCGAAAAAATAATTAGCTGGAGCATGCCAATGGTGATTGCTGTTCCTGATGCAACCTTTATTCCAAAATATCCCACCATCAGGTAAAGCACTGGAACGATTAATGATAACAAAACCACGCCATATAATGGAATTGTTATACCCAGAAGGGTTGATAAACCAACCCACGTGAACCAGCCAACAACAATGCTGGCTGCAATCATATCACCAATAACCCAGAATGCATTCCATAAGCCAACGCTTTTTGAGAAAACCCTATTCTGTGTGCCGGCCTCAACATACTTATAATATCCGCCTGCATTGTTTATATGTTCACTGAAAACATAAATGGCAATAATTGCCAGAAATAGTGTTATTCCTCCAATGAGAAATGCCAGCGGTGCAGTTTCCCCACCATAGGTCATTGCGGTGACGCCGGTAACAGCAAATGCCCCTGCCGGAAATATTACCGATACAGCATAAAAAACAACACCCCAGAAACCTATTGAGTTTTCCTTAAGTTTTTTAGAATTAGCAGTCATAAAATGATAAAATAGTTCAATATTTAAA
>NZ_LKBH01000060.1:0-16949 GCF_001402935.1 Acidiplasma cupricumulans
ACGACGCTCTTCCGATCTAATGTTATTATTTCTGTAAATAATGATATTTTAAATATTAACTACTTTATTTTTTAGTGATTTGATGTTTTATAAAAACAATTAATGTTATTCAAAGATTTTAAGTATGCTTATTTATCAGCGAATATTAAGGATATACAGTTTTATTATATTTTCAGATATACTTTATTGTTATTAATGATAAAAGCTACATAATTTATTTAATTTCAGGTAAAAATTAAAACTTATATAGTGTGTAATAATTTGTTTTTATTGAAATCAAAATTTGAGGATATGCCTTTGGATAACGTTTATTCTTCGTTAAACTCATCAAAGGATGGTATAACTGAGAATGAGGCCACAAAAAGGATCTCCCTATATGGTTATAACGAGGTTAGTGAAAAAAAGGAGAGTAATATAATTAAATTTCTTAAAAAGTTCTGGAACCCGGTAGCCTGGATGCTTGAAATAACAGTAGTTATAACATTTATTTTAAAGAAATATGATGACATGTACATTATATTATTTCTATTAATTTTTAATTCAATAGTTGGTTACACGCAGGAATCCAGGGCAAATAATGCACTGGAATTATTAAAAAAGAAGCTTTCTGTTAAGGCCGTGGTTTTAAGGGACAGGTCATGGAAGGTGATAAACTCATCACTCCTGGTGCCTGGTGATGTTGTTCATATAAAGCTTGGTGATGTTGTTCCAGCCGATGCGAAAATAATAAATGGGAATATAGAGGTAGACCAGTCGGCATTAACAGGCGAATCGCTTGCAGTTGAAAGAAAGAACCCGGATCTTATCTATTCCAGTTCAATAGTAAGACGTGGAGAATGCGATGCGATAATTGTCGCAACAGGTGAAAATACATTTTTCGGAAAAACTGCACAGCTGGTCAGAACAGCCAAGGCCGCATCCCACATGGAAAATTTAATAATGAGAATAGTGAGATATCTAATAATAGTTGATGTTTCCCTTGTTATTATTCTTGCAGCATACTCAATACTTATAAATATAAGCCTCTCAGATGTTCTACCATTTATACTTGTAATTCTAATAGCCTCCGTGCCTGTGGCACTGCCAGCAACATTCACCATAGCCATGGCAATAGGTGCCCTTGAGGCATCCGAGACCGGAGCACTTGTAACAAGGTTGAATGCAATAGAGGATGCCGCATCTATGACAACATTATATATGGATAAAACTGGGACAATAACAAAGAATATACTTTCTGTTGCAGAGGTAATACCTGTAAACGATGATGAGAATAGTATATTATATTATGCTGCCATGGCATCAGAGGAAAGCAGTGATGATCCAATAGATTCAGCAGTGCTAAAGTATGCAAATGATAAAAACATAAAGGTTGATTTTTCACTTAGGGATGGCTTCACACCCTTTGACCCTTCCACAAAAATGACATCTAGTCATTTAACAAATGGCATAAATGTTGCAAAGGGGGCGCCACAGGAAATATGCAAACTTGCTGGTGTTGATTATTCCACCATAGAGGAAAAAGTTGATAAGGAGGCTGAAAGGGGATTTAGAATGCTCGGTGTTGCATCTGGCACGTCAGGTAAATACAGGCTCTCTGGATTGCTGGCCATCTATGACGCCCCCAGAGAGGATTCAAAGCAGCTTATATCTGAACTGTATTCAATGGGCATCACACCAAGAATGGTTACTGGTGATAATGGACCAATTGCGGTGGAAATAGCAAAGGAGGTGGGAATAAAAGGTGACCTCTGCAAGAATAGCACCATAAAATCTGAAAATGACATACTAAAATGTGGAATTGTTGCCGAGGTATTTCCTGAGGATAAATATAACATAGTAAAGCTTACACAAAAGGCTGGTGAAATAACCGGCATGACCGGTGATGGTGTAAATGATGCCCCGGCATTAAAACAGGCTGATGTTGGAATTGCGGTAAGCACTGCCACAGATGTTGCGAAGGCGTCAGCCAGCATAGTTCTTACGCATGAGGGGATAGAGGATATAGTAAAATCAGTGAAAATAGGAAGAAAAATATATCAGAGAATGCTAACATATACTCTTAATAAGATCATAAAAACAATGCAGGTTGTAATATTTTTAACATTATCGTTTTTTGTGATTAAATATTTTGTAACAACCCCATTCGATGTTATACTCCTTCTTTTTGCCAATGATTTTGTTACAATGTCACTTGCCACAGATAATGTGAGATACTCAATGCACCCAGAAAAATGGAACGTAAAATCACTTGTTTACAGTTCCATTAGTCTGGCATTTGCAGTAATACTTGAAGGTTTTATAGCACTTTATATAGGTACCTATTTTCATTTAACACACAGTGAGATGCATACATTTATATTTGATATGCTTGTTTTTTCCGGCCAGTTTACTGTATTTGCCATAAGGGAGAGGAAAAGGTTCTGGAATTCTATGCCATCAAAATACCTTTTAACAGCATCAATTGCTGATTTTCTGTTCATATCATTAATATCATACTATGGTATACTTGTAACAGCAATTCCTGCTGTTTTTATAGTATATGATATAATACTGGGATTTGCATTTTTATTCATTATGGATACTGTTAAAAATATGGTATTTAGAAGATTTGGGCTTTAAAAGTGATGATCTTGCAGAATAGAATATATTATGTATATTTAAAACAGGATGACCCAAAAAAATCCACAATGAAAAAACTGGAGCATTATGGTCTTGCCATTAAAATACGGGCTAATATGATAGGAAAAAAGCTGGTTTTAACCCCGTATTCTGATACATATCTTTTAAATTCTGACTCTTTTATTTACACAAATTATGGCATTTGCCTTATAGATGGTTCATGGAATTTAATAGATACAATAAAAAATTTAAGGGTAAAAAACGCAAGAAGGCTTCCACTTCTCTTACCTGTAAATCCAGTTAATTATGGAAAGCCGGGAAAATTATCATCACTGGAGGCTCTTGCAGCCTCTCTTTATATCATGGGATATCCTGATGCCGCATTTGAGGTTCTGTCAAAGTACTCATGGGCACAGAATTTCATAATAATTAATATGGAACCGCTGGAGGAATATAAAAAATGCAAGAATAATGAGGAATGCAGGGATGCCGAAAAATTATTTTTTTAAGTTTTTACCCATGTGCCGTTTTTAAGAGTATATGTTCCATCAGAGTATTTATTAATTATATTTATTATATTATCCCTAAAGTTTTCAGGAACCAGCGAAAACATGGCTTTTTCATATGGAAGTATGTGAATCCCGTTGACATGGCCGTAATCATTTGGATTTCCATTAATAAAACCAAGTTTTGTTTCAGTATATTTAAGTTCATCAGGGTCAAGCCTCATTTTTGCCCTTAAAACCCTCCTCTCAAGCAATCTAATGTCATCGTCTGAATATAATATTTCCTTCGGATTCCCGCCATTAGCCTCGATAAAAAGTAAAATGCCAAGACATTTTGAGCATTTCCCACATGGATATATTAAACCATTTTTTTCATGGCATGAGTGACATGACCTCTGATTTAAGTATAAATCATGATACCGGCCTATCAGAATTTTTTCTTCAAGAGATCCGGTAATTGGGTAAACTATTGAATAAACTCTTGTATTTATTCCCTTATTTCTCAGGTATTCTGACATCATTTCATTAAAATATGAGGTCTGATCGAATATGCCATAATAGTATTCAATACCATGGAATTTCCCCATTTCTCGGGGGTCATCAAATTCATCACCCATGATGATGTTGCCAATTTTATATTTTAAGATCAGGGGTAATGTCAAAAATATATAAATTGGGAAAATAAAGACCTGTATTGGATAATCATCAGCCTTTATGTTGATCATATCCTGCCTTAGTATTTTAATATGCCTTAACATTTCATGGTAAAATCTATCAACGTTCGACCATGTTTTTATTACATTTTTAAAATTTTTTTCATAATAATCAAATGCTGTTTTTGCTGTTAACCAGTGGGCGCCTGATTCCTCAAAAAAGAATGCGTAATTTTTGCCATTAGCATTTATTTCATTAAAAATACCGTAACCAAGAAGGCTCTCCTTGCCACCAGAGGACATTATTAAAACATTATTTTGATCCATCTCATCATAAGATTTATCGTCTATTATTTGACTGGCAGTAACCTCAGTTATGCCGCATGCATTTTCCTCTGTAATATCATTATCCTTTGGTATATATTCTTCCTTAATGAAATCATATCTTCTGTTAATTATTTTATTAATGAAAACCTCCCTTGCGTTTATTACTACAAAATTTTTAATTAAATTTAGGTCTGTTTTTGACAATGGATAATTTAATACAAGCCTCCTTGAAAAATATGTAAAATTAATTACAGGCATTGTAACTATAAGACCGGCAATATTTTTATCAGCTGTAATATCCTCCTTAAATGTAAAAATTAGCTTAAAGTGATTATCATCATATTTTATATCACCAATAATTCTGCGTTTTTCAATGGATAAAACACTAACCTCGATGCTATTAAAAGAGATAATATTATCAATAAACATTACATATCAGCTATTACGTCTGCAATTCTTTCGAACTCCTCTAATGGATCAAAAACAGGTATTCCAAATTTTCTCTCAAGCCTCTGCTTTTCATCAGCTATTTCAGATTTTGTCATTTCCTCGGTGTTCAGTGCTATGGCAATAACCCGCCTGTCTGAAACAAGTTCCAGCACCTTTATATATTTTTCCAGCGGTGGTATTGTATATTCAGGAAAACCGTCATAAAATTTTCTTTTGGGGGCGTGCTGCAGTATAATTGCATCTGGCCTTAAAGCGCCTATAATTTCGAAGCCACCGGGATATGCAGGATGAAGTATAGATCCCTGACCCTCCAGAAACATGTATTCTGGTTTTTCCTCAGTCCATGCCTTGTATGCTATATACTCAAGTGAACCGGCAACAAAATCATTTATTATTGAATCCATAACAACAGTATAGGGAAATCCCTGCATCCATGATGTCTGGCCTGTGCCAATAAGCTCAGATTTTTTTCCATGCTTAATCATTGCATTATTTAAATATACTGCTGTTGTTCTTTTACCAATGGCGCTATCTGTGCCAAGGACTGCTATTTTTTTTGATTTAACCTCATCTATTTTCCCTGTAAATGAGTATTCATATTTGTTAAATATCTTTCTTACATCTGTTATATAGACTCCATGCTTTAGTGCAAGCTCCGAGAATTCTGGGTCATCACTTATATACTGATGCAAACCGCTTACAATATTCATGCCAGATTCAATTGCCTCCCTTATATATGGTCTGTATTCCAGTGGAAGGTATCCTCCATCTGTTGCAACACCAACTATTAATGTTTCAGACCCGAGTGCCCTTGCCTCGGCAATTGATGATATTACCTTGATGTTGTTTGGTTTACCCATTAAAACGTAACCAGCATCCATGCCGTAATACCTTGAATCTATTACTGATGTGATCTGGTACCTCTTTGTAAACCTTACAAGACCATTTGCTGTTTTACCGTAAGTGGTGGCAAAATAACCCTCCGATAATACCGATGCCTTTTCCATTTTTAATTCCTCCCCGTAAGAAGTATAACACATGTTTCGTCCCTAACAACCCTTAGAGCCCCTGATACGGCAGAGCATGAGGCGGGAAGCACGGATAAACCATCGAGTCTTTCAAGCTCTTTTGATATATATAACATCTCCTCATCTGTTGAATAAAGGGCCCGGCCATGTGTTTCATATAAAACATTAAGGGCCTTCTGACCATCATATGACCTGTAGGCAACAAGGGGTTCATTTATCTTTGTTTCCTGAATATTATCTGGATTTAATTCCCTTATTTTTTTATAACCCCTTAAAAATGAATATATGATTGGGTTGCCATTGATTGTGCTATTGGCTATAAATGATGGAATTTTTTCTCCTGTTTTCATTGATATTCTCTTAAAACCAAGGTAGACACCGTACATTGTTGTTCCATTGCCAACAGGCACTGAAACGTATTCCGGCATTCTTCCAAGCTCATTATATATCTCCTCAGAGATTGTGGAATATGAATAATAATCAAGCTTTGAGTTGGCTGAACCGGGGCTTGCATCATACCATCCATTTGAGGCCGATAGCTCCCTTATATAATCCACCATTTCCTCATATTTCACAGGCTTTTCAATTATTTCTCCACCATAGTATGATATTTCATCCCTTCTGGCGCTAATATAATCTGAGGGTATTCCTATAACGGAGTGAAGGCCGTATTTTCTTGCATAATATGCTATGGATGCGCCATAATTACCACATGTTGCAACAGATATTGTATCATATCCATGTGCAATTGCATTTTTTACATGGTTTTCGGAAATACGATCCTTCTGTGTACCTGTGGGATTATAACCCTCATATTTAAAATAAATATTCTCCCTTTTTAAAAAATTACCAAGATCAGAGTCTTTTATTAATGGCCTACCTGGAGGCTTTTCCTCCATATCTATTTCCATTTTTTTCACTTGTTAAACAATTTAATAATTTATAATATATAAATTTTTACCATTTAAATATAATTTCAGCCCCTGCATTTATAATATAAGGTTAAAAATAATAGTTTTTAATAATTCAAATACCAATTATTTTTAAAAATTAATCCCTTATTATTTCAAGGGAATATCTGTCTGCAACATCCTCAATCATTGATTTTACCCTTGCCTTTGTACCATGCGAATCCATTAGAAAACCAGAGCATAACGGTGTTTTAATTACTGCGTTTTCAATTTCTTCTAAACTAACAGTATCGTGAACATACTTTGGTATTATATGGCCGATGTTTATATCATTTTTAAAAAAATATTCACTTATCTTTGGTGCGTAGTGACCACCACCAACACCAACGAAATTCTTATATTTTTTAATTTCCGGATTTATTATGGAACTTACCATTATTTCCTGTATGTTTTCCCGTGACCATTCTGATTCTGTTGTTCCTATTTCAATAAAGAATGATGGCTTTTCAAGATATGGCCCATGATGTGTTGCCTCAAAGGTTACCTCAAAATGATTATCATTATAGTTATTTTTAATATACCTCAGGCTGGCACTCATGTATTCGGGATCAGACATTACTATAATGTTGCTTTTTCCACCAAGCGCTGCCTCTCTAAAATTTCCAATTGGGTGAACTGTTAATGATTTAACCCCAGCGCTGGATGAATGTTTAGATAGAAATATGACAGTACTAACATTGTCATGTATCGTTAAATTAGAGTAAATATGGAGTTCTTTAATAAACATTAATGTATAATCACCATACTTATATTCTGATTCACCAGTTCTTTCAAAAGGAAAAATCTCAAGCAATTTTTTAGCCATGGCAGTGCTTGCCCCGTCCTGTTCAGATGCAATTATTAAGATCATTTGAATGGTAATTACCTCAAATTATAAGTTATTTTGTAAGTTTTGAGAAATATTGTATAATTATAAATATATTTTAATTAATAATTTAGTGAAATAAGCATATAATAAACCTTTAATAGGTAATTTAGTTATTTAAACTTATGAAGATTAAGATAATAATAGCCACAATACTTGTAGCGTTTATGCTTTTAGGTGTTATGTCCGCCCTGCCTGCCGTTCAGGGAAATGTTAACAGCATGTCCCCTTCCAGCGGGATGGGAGCCGGAATGGGATTTTCTGGAACGATAACTAACCATTTCCATAGCAGGGGGAATTATGGTGCAAAGCTTAATTATAATTATAAAAACAATACAGTATACGGGCAGTATTTAAAATTGAATTATAAAAATGGATATTTCTCAAATATAACATACAATCCAACAGGAACCATGATAATTAGCAACATGTATGCAAATTCTTCACTTACCTCAAGCCCCATTACTAATCCCTTATTTAAGTCGGGCTCCTCAGGTTATAGTTCTATAAACACCCTTGGCAGTCTTATGATTTATTACAATTATTCAACTTTTATAGTAATGCACAACAATCCTGCACTGGAGGGCAATATAATGATTCATGATACGTATTTTCATATAAATGCCCCGTCGGGTGCTAAAATTTACAATACTACAAACAATATGCAGGTCAGTGCGTCGGCAAATGCCTCTTTAAATGCACAGGCCAATAGCACGGTATTTGGAAACGCTTCAATGTCTGTCAATGTTATGGCCAACTTTAATCATGTAATAAATGCGGGAAAAAATATGATAATAATAGACAATAATGGAACAGTTGCATTCATATTTGTACATAATGGAAAATTCGTAATTAAAGGTCAGAATATAACCATAATGCCAGTAAATGGCGTGGCATTTATTAACATTGTTATTCCACCCGGAATGCAGAAGGTACCGGTAAATACAACATTAACCAGTGCAATTTTAAAGGGTAAAATAGCGTCTGAAATAGCCCTGGAAAGGGTTAATGGCACACTGGAAAACAACACAGTGAACTATAACTCGTCAATAAACTTTAAATTTGACAAAAATACGACAAGCAACGCTGTTTTTGATGTTAACTCAACAGTAAACCATTCAACAATTGTGGCCATATTTATTAGTAACAGTGTGTTAAAGGACAACGGGCATGCCTATGTTAAATTTGATGGCAGCGTTGCAAAGGAGGTAAATGTATCAACCCTGCTAAATGAAACAAGCACAACAACGCCCTATTATTCATATGTTAATACAAGTTCGGGAATGTTCATTATGCTTTATGTACCACATTTTTCAAACCATGTGATTGAGGTCTCAAATGTGCCATTTACCAGTTATACAATGTACTACATAATAATAGGTGTGATAGTTATAATTGCAATAATCGGCTCTGTGATATATATTGAGAGAAGAAAAAAATAAAATAAATTTATTTTTTATATAAAACTAAAATTAGATATACTTTTTAATGTTGTCTATTTTAATGGTAAACAGAGAGGATGAATTTTTAGAGGATGCCTTGTATATTAGACAGCTTGCCCAGAAACATAACAAATTTTTTGAGGAGAGTATTCCTCTTATTGCTTCTGAAAATATAATGAGCCCAATGGCCATGGAGATGCTTTTAACTGATTTCGGCTTTAGATATGCAGAGGGATTGCCACATAAGAGGTACTATCAGGGAAATTATTATGTTGACCAGCTTGAGGATAGGGTAATGGATCTCGGCAGGGAATTATTTAAATCCAAATATGTTGACCCCAGGCCATTATCTGGAACAAATTCCAACATGGCTGTGCTATATGCATTTACAAAACCTGGAGATCTAATCGCCACGCCATCACTTTCTGGAGGGGGACACATAAGCTCTGCCTCATTTGGTGCTGTTGGTTTTAGGGGACTTAAAACAGTAAATTATCCCTTTGATATAGATGAAATGAATATAGATGTGGATGGCACAATAAAACTTTTGAAGCAGAATAAGCCAAAGGTATGCTGGTTTGGTCAGTCTGTATTCCTCTTTCCTACCCCGTTAAAGGAATTAAATGATGTTTTTAATGAAATTGGCGCAACCGTGGTTTATGATGGTGCACATGTCCTTGGATTAATAGCAGGAAAGCAGTTTCAGGATCCATTAAGGGAGGGGGCCGAGATTATAACAGGAAGCACGCATAAAACACTGCCTGGACCGCAGCATGGCATAATTATTGGTGAAACCAGTGAGGATAAATGGAAGAAGGTACAGCGTGGCGTCTTTCCTGGAACATTAAGCAATCATCACATCAATGCAATGGCTGCCCTTGGCATAACCCTTGCGGAACATTTACAATTTGGTGAGGACTATGCAAAACAGATAATTAAAAATGCCCAGCTTCTTGGAGAGGAACTAAATAAATATGGTTTTAAGGTTCTTGGTGAAAAAAATGGATTTACAAAATCCCACACGCTCGCTGTGGATGTATCTGCACAGGGTGGTGGAAAGTATGTTGCTGAAACCCTTGAAAAGGCAGGCATAATACTTAATAAGAACCTATTACCCTATGATGATAATAAAAAATCACAGAATCCAAGCGGAATAAGAATAGGCACCCAGGAAATAACCAGAATAGGATTCAAGGAGGATGATGTAAAACATCTTGCTGAACTAATCAATGATATAATCATGAAAAATAAAAATATTGAAAAAATGAAATCTGAGGTCGCTGAATTCAAGTCAAAATTCACGGAAATACAGTATTGCTTTGGAAAATTTAGACCTTATCAGTACATAAATATATACAAATAAATTTCTTAATTTATGAATTTATAATCATAAATTGATATATTATATATATTATGACGATTTAGGTAAAAAATAAGTTTAAATATGATTTTGTTATATAATACCGATTAATATGATAATTTCTTATCCGAATTGGGATGCTGCTATGTTTGCGTATACAATTTCAGCCCATATACTGCTTGTATCATTGAGTATGGGCCTTGCCATAACAGTTACCATAGCCGAATTCCTTGCGCTAAGAAAAAAGGACAAGTATTACGATACACTTGCATATAAATTATCAAAGGCACTGGTGATATTCTTTGCAGTAGGTACTGCTTCCGGTACGGTTATGGCCATGGAACTGTTCCTGTTCTGGCCAACCTTCATGAGGCTTGTTGGCGAGGTTTCTATGGGGCCATTTTATGTTGAGGTATTCTCGTTCCTTCTTGAGGCCATTGCACTGCCAATGTACGTTTATTTCTGGAAGGACTTTAAAAACAGATGGGAGCACTGGGGGTTATCGCTGGCAGTTACAATAGGAACCTATCTTTCAGCGTTTACGGTCACAGAAATAAATGCGTGGATGAATACACCCAATGGGTTTAACATATCTGAGTATCTTGCATCAGGTGGCAAGGTAATTACTGGAGTTAACCCATTTCAGCCATTCTTAACAGTATCAACGGCAGCAGAGGAGCTTCACATGTCAGGTGCAGTATACTATGCAGGAATTGCAATGATCTTTGGATATCTTGTTTATAAATACATGAAAACCACAAATGCATCTGAGAAAATGATATACAGAAGGGGAATAAATATAACAGCAGTATTTATGATACTTGATATAATATATCTTGGTATAACCGGATCTAATGAGCTTTCAACACTGCTTGTCATAGAGCCAATTAAGTATGCAGCACTTGAGCAGGATCTGGTTCCCACAACGTATGGGGCGCCTGAACATATATTTGGTATACTTATAAACCACCATCCTGCATATTATGTTAACCTCCCGCTTGCCCAGTCACTTCTTGCTTATCCATTTACCTTTGGTCACGGATACATTCCGGGACTTATAAACCTAACAACCTATCATGGTGTAACCGATTATGCTGTATGGCCACCATCATTCGTCCATGATACACTTGACCTTATGGTTGGCTTTGGAGTATTAATGGGCTTCTTCTGGTTATATGTCGTTGTTCAGTATTTCAGGAAGAAGGATCCATTAAGCCAGAAGCACACATTAATTGGAGGCCTTGTGGTTGCTGTAATGGGAGTGTTTACAATGGAGGATGGATGGTACACAGCAGAGGTTGGCAGGGTTCCATTTATTATTAAATCACCAACACCGGGTGGAATACTTGTTAACGGCCATATGTATTATGGTGTAATGACCATTGCACAGGCTGCATCAACATCACCCATAGTATTTCCTCTGGGTATTGCAATAATAGCGTTTTACATAATAATATTCCCGATAACCTTTTACTACGCCGCAAAGGTAATGAAACTCTCAAATGTTGAGGAGGATCTAAAGCTCGGAGAGGGGGACATAATAAAGGAAGAGGAAAGGAAGAACAAAGGGTCTACCGGCACCAAGGCTGGAATGAGGTGATTAAAATGGATTACTTATTTTCTATACATTTTGATGTTTTATTTCTTATTGTTGCGGTTGCTTCCATGGTAACAATGTTTGGAACAGAATTGATGGCTGTTGTTCCTGTAATAACCGGTTTAAAGAATGACAAGGTAAGATTAAATGTGCTTTCATACATTGTCCCGGTTTGGGAGGTTGTTGGTACATTCTTTGTGCTTTGGCTTGTTGACATGGAAAATGTTATACCTGTTTTAATGCCGGCCATGGCGTATTCATTATTCCCGTTATTCGCAATATTTATCTTCTTCCTCGTTGCGAGAAATGCTTTTATTATATATGCCGAGTTCATGTGGCATGGCAATAAATACTTCGATGAGAGAAAGCTATACATAATATACGGCGTTGCGACCTTCATAATGGGACTCATGGCATTTTCGATTCTTGCAGCAATCACAAGTGGATATGGAATGTACCTTTATGGATACGGAAAATATTCAAGCATTGGTTACTCAAACAGCTATACCAATTTTGTGAAATTATATTCACATGCAGATGTAATTGGATTTATAATCGGTGGACTAATACTTGCCAATGGAATAAGCAGGGTATTTTACAGACTTTCCGATATAAACAAACCCTTTGAAAGGGTTTTACCATTAATACTTGTCATAGTTGGTCTTGCAATATTTATGCCGTCCTATTATTTCCTGTCACTAAAGGATTACATGGTAAACTCAGATTTCATAATAATACCCATAATTCTTGCATTAATAATACCAATTCTTTATATGTTTAAGTCAACAACATATCTGGCCTCCTATAAACCTTTTGTAATTCTTTTAAGCATAATATCTGTTGCCTTCCTGGAACTCAGGGTTTATCCATATGTATTTGGATACTCCAATAATCCGGCATTCATTCCTGATGTATTAACAGACTCTGCAATGCAGTACCTTGCTTTAATTATATCCGTGGTGGGCGGTACATGGCTGGTATTAATGATGATATACTACGGATATGTATCAAATCACAGAATGGCAAAAATCATACCACCAAGGGAGACACAGAGAGATAAAACAGCAAACACAACAAAAAACTAAATTTTTAGTAATATAAATTATTATATACCTTTTTTAAATTATGTTCTTAGGGGCTGTGGGGTAGCTTGGTATCCTACGGGCTTTGGGAGCCTGAGACTCCGATTCAAATTCGGACAGCCCCATTTCCGCAATGATGAAAATTACCATTAAATGATTTATGATTAATGACGGGCAAGCTGAGCGGTTTTATAATAATTTTTATGGCAGGTATCTTGTTAAGTTTATTAAGAATAATTAAATATAAAACTATTAACATTGATTAAATAATGATTAAAAATTAAATTAATTTAGGGATTATCATAAAATGAGTTTACCTCAACACGATTGCCGTTTTTGTCGTATAAGAATATTCCCTGTCCCTCATCCACTGTTTTCATGTGGTGACCATCGCAGTATGGTTTGTTGTCTGATAAGCCGCATCCGCATATATGCACCTCCTTGTCGCCAACCTTAACAACATATGGCCTGTTTCTTTCATGCAGTACTATTCTTGACATAATTATAATATCAAAATCTATTATTAAAACATATTGTTTAAATCCGCGGTTAATATTAAGTACTCAAAAATAATTATTTTATATGGATTATATTGAGGCAAAAAGGGATGATTTAAATTACTCAAAAACCTACGGCGATACATACAATTTAATGATAAATGCAGGAAGGGCGGTGGCAAAATTCGTTTCATCAAAATTTAAACAGCATTCAAAGGTCTTAATTGTATGTGGAACAGGAAACAATGCGGGTGATGGTATTATGGCATCCAGTTTTTTAAACTGTATGGACGTTAAAATTCAGTTTATTAAAGAACCATTTGATCTTAAAACATATGAGGCAAGGAGGGCATTTAATGAGAATAATCAAAAATATTTTACCATAGAGGATCTGGATAAAAATATACAGGAATCTGAAATAATAATAGATGCAATTTTTGGTATAGGCATTAATGGCTCACCAAGGGAGCCATACAGTTCTGTAATATCCAAAATTAATTCAAGTGGTAAGATAATTGTATCGGTTGATGTGCCGTCAGGTTTCCCATATCCCGGATCTGTAAAGCCAGATTACACAGTTACATTTACAGGTATTAAGGATGGCATGACCAGTGAAACGTGTGGAGAAATAATTGTATCAGATATAGGCATTCCTGAAAACATAATTAAGTACTCTGGCCGTGGTGATTTATTATACATTCCAAAACCATTACAGGATTCACATAAGGGTATGAATGGCCGGGTAGCATTAATATCAGGATTCACATATTCAGGTTCAGCCATTATAGCGGCCAGGGCAGCATATAACACCGGGGTGGATCTGGTCAGGGTTTATACATCACAGAATAATTACAATATAATTTCTTCCTATTCGGCAGGTTTAATTGTAAGAACATTTAATGATCTTGATAATGATGACATTAATCAGAACGATGCCATACTAATTGGTCCTGGCCTTGGTTTAAACCCGGGATACAGGGATATCCTTATAAATATTATTAAAAAATATAATGGAATAATAATAGCAGATGCAGATGCATTAAAACTTTTAAGCCCAGGGCATCTTGAGGGTAAAAAATGTGCAGTTACACCACATGCTGGAGAATTCAAAATGTTTTATGGGGTTGATGCAACAGAGGAGAATGCAGTTAAAATGTCAAAGAAATATGGTATCATTACTGTATTAAAGGGCAAGGTGGATATAATTACAGATGGGGATAACATATTTTATACATCTGGTGGAAATGCAAGGATGACAATGGGTGGAACCGGCGATATGCTGGCAGGACTAATAGCCGGTATGGCTGCAAAGCATATTAATCTGATAAGGGCATGCATGATTGGCACTTATATAAATAAGGAGGCTGCAAGAATATGCTATGATGATCTGGGCTATTATTATTCAATAGATGACATGATTAATAAAATACCCTATGTTATAAATAATAAGATTTAAAAGTGGATTATACATATATTTTTAATGTTAAATTTCCTGAAGGGGCCCTTAAAGGTACCAGAAATATCTATATGCGAGCTTTTTGAAAGAAATGCAGGTGTAAATAAAAGCCAGCCCTTTATGATATTTAGGGGAAAATTCATAACATACTTCAAATTTAGCAAATACATAAATTCAATGGCCTATGAGTTAAAAGCTCACGGCGCATATCAAAATATAGT
This sequence comes from Acidiplasma cupricumulans, assembly GCF_001402935.1. Lineage (NCBI taxonomy): Archaea > Methanobacteriati > Thermoplasmatota > Thermoplasmata > Thermoplasmatales > Ferroplasmaceae > Acidiplasma > Acidiplasma cupricumulans. The sequence goes on from NZ_LKBH01000060.1 coordinate 15,075, forward strand.
GGCAGTTGCAATAGAAAATCCACCAGAATTCCTGATATCTGTACTTGCTGCCATGAAGGCTGGTAATTCGGTTATGATATTTAATGAGGATAATTTAAACAACGAGGAATTGTTTTACTCCACTGTTAACAAAATGAACATAAAAACAGTTATTATTTGCAGTAAATATATAAAAAAAATAAAAATTCATGATGATTTAACATATATAGTTTCAGATGCAGGTTATTTTCTAACAACCGGAAAATCCCTTATAAATTCTTTAAAATCAAGAAATAGAATAAAATATGTTAAAAATATACTAAGCCTTGGGGATTTTATATATTCTGATAATTCCATTAATGAATACGCCAATAATCCTAATGTAAAGGTTATTTTTACGGATGGTGAGAATATATTCGCATTCGATGATAATGACATAACCTCTGAAACAATAATAATCAACTACTGGATGCCAAAGATAGACAGGAGGCCATATTTTTACTCTACAATGCCGGTTAACACACCGCTTGGATTTTTATATGGAATTATGATTCCATTATCATTTTCTGGCACCTCCCTATATGGAGATTTAAAATTATTAAAAAAAATTGATGTGGATTTCTTAATATTAGATGGTATAGATCCCATAAATAACATGGGCATGGCATCCTATTTAGATGATATTAGATATTTTATTTCCCCAAATTACGATGAAAAACTGTATGAAAAAATATTAAAGGAATTTAAAAAGGGGTTAATATCAGGTTATTCAAGTAATTTATTGCTAACCACGCATTTAAATCCCTTTACTGACATAAGGCCAGGTTCCATGGGAATGATTTTAAACAACATTAATTATAAAATTGATGATGACCATATAATGTACATAAATTCTCCAATGGCAGCAGGTATATTTAACGGCAAGGAATTTATTAAACATGAATGGTACAGTACTTATAGGATGGTAAAAATTATTGATGATTACTTTTATCCGCTATAAATTTTTTATTAAAAATAAAGAGAAGCCTGCCAAATAAAAGCGCTGTGAAAAAATTTGCTACAGCATAGGCAATATAATAGTATAATGCTATTATTATACCCGTTCCCAGTTCATATGCAGGCACTATCAGAAATACAAAAAACCACAGAATTAAGACCAGAAAATTTGTTTTTGAAATCATATCCTTACCGGGCACATGTTTATAATACTTAAGTAGCAGTATGGAAAAAATTATACCAAAAACTATCCCTATAATAAATAATGATCTTATTTGACCATCTATCAATTCAGTAAGGAATATTGAATAGTATGCAGGTTTAATTCCAAAGGCATCCACGATTTCATCTATAAATACTATTATAATTGCAAAATTAACTATTGAACTTATAATAAAATAGATAAAACCTGATATAAGGCCGTTTTTAATTCCTGATGTTACACTCCCCATAAAAACAGATGGCAAATACACACATAACGTTTTCCAAATTCAATATAAAAATATTTAAATTTAAAATTTTATTTATTTCTGAAAGGTTTTTAACTGGTTTATTGTATTGTTTATTTCCTCTATTTTCTTTTCACGGTCGTTGATTATCTCTTCCAGTATTTCATTGAAATCCTTGGAAAGTTTGTAACCATGTATTGGTCTTCCCTTGCCCTCCTTTTTCATATTCCTTTTTACTATCCAGCCCTTTCTCCTGAGCCACTGCATGGCTATGGAAACCTCAGGCTGCCTTAAACCGGTTTCCCGTTCTATTTCCACTGATGTTATCTCGCCCTTATCCTTTATATATACCAGTGTGTATGCGACGCTTCTTGGTATGTCAGATACCATAAGATATTTGGCTAGCTTATTAACCTCTTCTGAAAGTGCCATAATAATCGGTTATTAATAA
>NZ_LKBH01000061.1:0-2675 GCF_001402935.1 Acidiplasma cupricumulans
TTCCGATCTCTAATACCATAAATCTATATTATTAAAAATATTATTACATTTAAGAGATTACCAAAATATATATTTAGAAACGTAGATATTTATATTAGTCTCTTATATTATAATATGGATAACAAAATGTCCCAACTAATAAATAAACATATAGAAATAGCTAAGAAATTTATAGAGGATTTAAGGAAAGATAAGGATATAGTTGGGGTGGTTCTATTAGGTGGTGCGGCCAGGGGATATGCAGATGAATATTCAGATATCGACCTCGGAATATTTTACAATTATAATACCAATTTAGTACCCGGAGAAAGAATATTTAAAAATTTTGATTTGGATATAATGCTATTTGAATACAATTCATGGTTAAATGCCAAATGGTCACATGAACAGAGGCAGGCATTTAAAGAGGGCATTTTATTATTAGATCACGATAATAAAATCTATAATTTGTTGCAAAGCAAATTGATTTATGGCGACGAGGAAAGGGCACAGGATATAATAAACATTCTTATGAAATTAAAATGGAAGGGATTTTCTATAGAAAAATACGAAATACCCAAAAATTATGAATTTAAACTACCTCCAGACCTAATGTATAAACGAGGCTGTCTGGAGTGTTCGTATATACTATTAAATGAATCCATTGACCTCTTCTTACAGCTTCTTTACTGTTTAAACCATGAGTTCATACCTGACACCAAGTGGCGCCTATATAATTCATATAAATTAATTTGGCTCCCTGAAAATTATAAGGAGAACATAACAAAATTGATTAAAACCACTGAAATATCTATAGATAATTTAATGATTAAAGTTAATGTCCTGAACTCAATGATCTCAGAAGCCATTGAGGTCATAAGCCATGAGAATATAATTACAAGTAAGACATATTTAGATTTTATTTATGAAGGTGATGAATATAGAACAAAACCATAAATTTATAATTAGAAAGGCAGAACCAAAAGATTATGGTTCCATTGCAAATATGATCAATGTGGGTTCTGCCTCTGGTGCATTCAGCTACAAAGTTACAGATGCAAAAAAGTTAAAAAAATACATAGAGGCGAATGTTTATCAAAACTATAATATTTTTGTTTATGAAAACGAAAATGGTATTTTAGGCTATATGGATATATTTTCATCTGGAAACGTTGGGACAATATTGGGGATTTTCGTGGATGAAAAATATAGAAAAATGGGCATTGGAACAGATATGCTGAATCTAATAATCAAAAAATTTGAAGAATATGGATGTTACAAAATTGTAACAGAAGTTTATGGGGATAATTATAAAAGTATAAACTTTTTTACAAAAAACAATTTTAAAATTGAATGCAGGATGAGTGATATGGAGTTCCATAAGGACATATTAGTTTTTACCAGATACATTTAAATTTTTTATTTCATTATGAAAATCCATATAGGCCACTATATGGCTGGGCTTCCTAAATTTTAATATTCTTTCTGCTATTTTTGTGGGAATGTTAACACTTTCTAAAGATAATGCAGTGGTTATTAGGGATGCTAAAAGCAGGGGTTTATCAAGGAATAATGAAGATGCCGCACCAATAATTCCTATTGTTATATCTACTTTATCCTTTATTTTGTTATTTTGTGATTTATTATAAACATTAACAGCGTCGTTAATTTGCTTGAATTCCTCTTCAAGCGCAATTTTTCTATCCACTATTTTTTCCCTATCCATTCTTTCATTGATTGCCCTATCCAACTCAAATAATGCTTTTCTGGCCTTTTCTGTATCAATCTGCAATGCAGTATCTATTCCTGATGGGAAATACACGCCGTTATTCCTTAAAAGTTCAATACCAACGTCGGTGGGAAATTCCATAATTTTTTTAGACTGGCCGATTTTATCTTTAAGTAATGGTGATATATCCTTATATGCGTCCGAATTAAGAGGATTTTCAATAGAGTACTTATCAATGGGTGTTATACCTTCCAGTGAGTAAAATACAGGATCTGTAAGAAACGAGGAATATGTATATATTAAATTATATATTTCCTCAGGAGAATATTTACCGCCGGTGAGTTTATCAAAAAGGGATTTATATCCAAGTGCACCTAGCTGGGTTAAGATGTTCTTGGCTGTATTTTCAATTTCATTTTCAAATTTATTAACATACGCATCCCATTTAATTTTTTTGGCATAATCGAATAACTTCCCATCAAATATTTTATTTGAAATCTCTGAATAATTATTTTCAGGATTGATAAATTTCAAATACATATCATTTCTTATTTGTGATGATGGGGCGTTTTCTATTATCTCATCCATATAATCTAAATTTTCATAGGCGACGGGATCAGAATCCAGATTAATTGATACTCTATTTCTTTCCTGGAGTTCAATTAAATAATCCAATGATATTTTTAATTTCTTTTCTAATGCCTCCCTATTTTTAAACGGCGGTACATTAATTATTATATCATCTAAATATGGTATCAAGGCGTATACTGGTTTATCAAATATGTAATAACCATAAGTTTTGCGACTATTTACTTCGGGTAGTTTAAGCTCTGGAAATAATTTTTCTATTGAAAAATTTTCTGGTTTTCTATTTTTTAATAACTTTTCGGCTTTTTCATACTCCTGAAATCTCTTTTCAATTAATTGGGATTTTTCCATGCCAAAATAATAAACCAGAAAATTTTTA
>NZ_LKBH01000062.1:0-2512 GCF_001402935.1 Acidiplasma cupricumulans
ATAAACCCCTCATTTAATTATAAATATAAAATTATGTTAAATTATTATATATTTTTGGATAAATTATAATTTCCTTATAACCCTTTTGCCATTTATCTCATAGTTTCCACTTAATACAAGGTTTATGGAAAATACCAATGCCTTATGCTCCTGCTCATGTATTTTTTCTTCAAGTGATTCCGGTGTATCATAATCATCAACATTAACTATCCTCTGGTCTATAATTGGGCCATTATCAACATCATTTGTTGCAAAATGTATTGTGCATCCAGAAAATCTTGCTGTAGTTGTTGCACTAATGTTTGTGATTATAGCATTTTCCATCATTGCTGCGCCACATGATAAAAACACACCAGAGAGCTCTACCTCAACGGTTAATAAAAATGTAAGCTATTCACCAAAATTGTTGAAAATTGAAAAGGAGCTTCAGGAAAAGGGCATACCAATAAAATATGCAAGCCTGCCTACATTCGTAACCCATATCAATAAACAAAATGGTGTCATAACACCATCATATACATCTGCACCAGCACCGATGGGAATAGGATTTTATGGAACAAAAAATGTTTCAGGCCACCTTGTGGGATATAATCTAACGACAAACAGTGTTATGGCATCAATACATATCAATAACATGAATGATTTTTATCTTCTTAATGATGGCCCATACAGTGAAACTTTTCAATTAAATTCAGTGCTTTCTAATGTTACACTGTTTGGAAATTCTAGCTATAATTTCTGGACTCAAAATGTTGTATTTTACTCAGCCAGAACACATCAGATAACATTTTTAGACAACATATGGAACTTCTCCTCACCTGCCTTCTATATGAGCAATAATTCCTTGTATTCATATGACGGAAATCTTGTTGCACCTGTGTTTTATTATGATATAGGCCCGACAATAACAGTAACATATCCATTCACACTTAATTTATATCTAAATTCCACCGTAATAGACAGGGATAGTGCAGTGTATTTCAATTATTCCTTAACATATAATAATAAAACTGTATCAGGTTCTTATGACAGGGTTTTATTTAATTCAACATATAACCAGCCTGCTAGCTTCACCGCAGTAAAACCAGAATATCTTGCAAGTGGAACACATGTAACACCAACAGGATTTATACCATATGATTTTGAGATAATGGTTGGCGGACCCGGAGGTGGAAGCACAACATCTATATACAATATAAATGCCACGATGAATTTAAAATACGAAAAATCCGGTAAATATTACAATGTACCATCTGCATATGATACTGGATCTGAAACAGGTGAAACATCAGAGGGTGTTTCAGTATCATGGAATAATTATACCGCACATCTTACACCTGGCCCATCATTTGTGTACGGAATGTGGGGCATTTCAAATAATAATAAAATGGTTCACTATTCTGGAAGGGTGAGTCCATCAAATGCTTTCATGTTTGTGTCTCCGGGTGCATTCAATGAGAGCATGGCTGCATGGTCACCATTATCATTAAATGGCACATACAGCTTTACATTGCCCAGTGGATACTATACTGCAGAGGCTCTAATGAGCTACCATAATCCTGTAATGTTTACCATTGGCAACGATGCATCACTGCCCTTTAATAATTTTATGGGGATATACACACCGTTATACGCATTTGATAACTCACAGCTAAAAAACATATCATTGTATGGCAATGGTACACTGAATAATCCGTATGTGGTTTACAATGTTCAGACAATGCCTGTAAATTCACTATTTGAGGAGTTCAATGACTATGCATTCCCGGTATTTTCAGGAGTTTTAATTATGAACACAAATGCCAGTGCGGTTTTATATCATATGCCATCACTGTTCATTAAATATAATAATCCAGAATATTCAGGATATGTTAATTTCTATAAATTCCCATCATATAACTTCCTTAACTATGAATTTTACAATGCATCAAATATAACAGTATGGAAATCTAACGATATTTCAGGATACTTCTCCTCAAGCCTTGAAGGTTTCCCAGCGGCAAACCTTGTAATATGGAACTCGACAAGGATACTTATTGGATCGAATACATTTAACGTTATGGACAGTGGAATGCTTGTATTCAACAGTAATAATGTGACAATATGGGGCAATTATTTATTTAACTCACCATTAATATACAATAATACCTTCGAAGATATAACAAATATATGGGGTGCACCACTTGGGCTTGCAGAGTACTCATCAAATGATACAATATATAATAACTTCTTTGATGTGGAGATCACAGCCTACAGTCCAGAGGTCTCAATATATACCGGAGGCTTTGCAATGTATGTTGACCACTGGAACATAACAAAACAGCCGGCATACATTGTACATTATTTCAACGGTTTTGCATTATATGGAAGCATTATATATACAAGATACCAGGGAGGTAATTTCTGGTATAACTTTAATGGCACAATACCATATAATAACGATGGCCTTATTGCAATTGGCGGCGATTATGTACCCTTATACTATTTTATTTTTCCATTTTTTAATTTATTA
>NZ_LKBH01000063.1:0-2329 GCF_001402935.1 Acidiplasma cupricumulans
ATAAGGATATAAAAATTAACTTTTTATTTTTCCCGAGAAATAATCGTCTGCAAGTTTGGAATTCTTTTTTACAGATTCAACGCTTTTCTCCCATGCGGCCTTATCCTCCTCATTAAACTGTAAATCATAGATTTCCTCAACACCACTGGCACCTATTTTAATAGGAACTCCAATAAACATGTTTTCTATTCCATAGTGTTTTGCATGATTACCTGTGAGGTATGCAGCACATGGAATTACCCTCTTCTTATTTTTAATTATGGATTCCACCATTACAGCTATTGATATTGAGGGTGCATAAAAAGCAGTTCCTGTTTTATAAAGGTTGAGTATCTCACCACCACCGAATCTTGTCCTTTTGATAATTTCATCTATTTTTTCCTTTGGAAGAAGATGTTCTATTGGTATTCCAGATACACTTGAGTATCTTATGAATGGAACCATATCATCCCCATGGCCGCCTATGACAAATGCATTTACATCCTCAACGGAAACATCAAGAGCCTCTGCAAGAAATGTTCTAAATCTTGCGCTATCCAGTGATCCACCAAGCCCGAGAATTCTAGATGGTTCTATGCCAGATGCCTTTTGAAGTGCATATGCCATTATATCCGCAGGATTTGTAACGGCAACTATAATTGATTCAGGTGAATATTTTTTAATTTTTTCTCCAACATCCTTCATTATGCCTATATTTTTTAGAAGTAAATCATCCCTGCTCATTCCTGGCTTCCTTGCAAGACCAGCAGTAACAACTATTACATCAGAACCCTTTAAATTTTCATACTCTTTCTCATCAGCGGTGCAGAAACCCCTCAATTTATAATCAAAACCCCAGTGGGGTGCACCCTCCTGAATGTCAAGAGCCTTTCCAGCCGCAAGCCCGTCAACAATATCAAAAATATATATGTCGGCCACATCTTTTATTGCCAGAACCTGTGCCACACTGGCTCCAACAGCGCCAGCGCCAATAATAGAAATTTTCTTGTTTGCCATAGGCTTATATTTCAATTAAAATTAAATATTTTTGTAACTTCCATAAAATAAAAAAATTATCTTTCATCAATTTTTTTAAACTGTTTTTCCCCAGGCCCTATGTAAACTGCCCTTGGCCTTATAAGCCTCTCCTCATTTTCAACGTATTCCGAGATATGTGCAACCCATCCAAGAACCCTAGAAAATCCAAATAATACCGTGAATGTATATACCGGAAATCCAATTTCGTTAAATACAAGCCCGGAATAATAATCTGTATTTGGATATATCCCCTTTGAGGAAAATCTTTTTATTCCAAGGTCTTCAAGATTTTCTGCTATTTTAAGCAAATTCTTTTCATCGTCAGTAATGGCCAGCTTTTCCGCTATTGATTTAAATATTTTCATTCTTGGGTCATATGTTTTATAAACCCTGTGACCAAATCCCATGAGCTTTTTATTTTTATTCACAATATTATCTTCGAACCAGGAATCCACATTTTCGGGTTTTTTAATGGCGAGAAACTGGTTGAATGCTGCCTCAGCAGCCCCTCCATGCAGTGGCCCCTTCAATGCGGCAATTGCAGCAGTAATGCATGAATACATATCTGACAATGTTGATGCGGCGATTAAGGCGGCCGTGGTGGATGCTGGCACCTCATGGTCAATATAGATTATAAGAGCGGCATTCATTGCATTAATTTCATCCTCAGTGACATTGTCAAAGCAGTTTCTTAAAAATGCCTCGGCATATCCATATTTTGGGTCAGGTTCCTTTAATCTTAATCCCATTTTATGCCTGTAAATGTTGGAAATAATGCCCAGGTTTTCACCAAGTATTTTTGTTGCCTGTTTTCTATCATTTTCCTTATTCCATGAGTATTCACCGGATGACATGGATGCAAAGGCAGTTTCCATCATTGTCAGTGCATCTGAATCCCTTGGCAGCTCTGAAATAAGGCTAAGCACATGCCTTGGCAGTTTGTAATGCTCCTTTAATTCTTTTGTAAATTCATCCAGCTGCTTTTTATTGGGAAGCTCACCATAAATCATTAAATATGAAACCTCCTCAAAGGAGCAGTTACTGACAAGGTCATTAATATCATATCCGCGGTATCTAAGTATGCCCTTAATTCCATCTATGTATGTCAATGATGTATGCTTAATAAATACATCTTCCAAACCCAAATTTATATCACTTTCCATATGATCACCCTATATTCTTTTCATGGTTATTTTACCCAGATTTTATCTTTTTCAGCAATTGTTCAATTTTTTGATTGTTTTTTGTGGTGGTTTTATGGGTAAGATAGATCATGAAAGGATATAATTTTTAATCTTATCCTTAAAACCAA
>NZ_LKBH01000064.1:0-2129 GCF_001402935.1 Acidiplasma cupricumulans
TAGACATATGCGGAAAAACATATATATTAACAAAAAGGTTACATATTTATGAATAAAACTAAGAACAGGTATATTATTTATCTCACTGTTGTGGCTATGGCTGGCTGGATGCTGGCTTCCTTTGATTTTAATATAATGACACCAACTTTACCTCTAATATCTAAAAGTTTGCATTTTACAACAGAAGAAGCTGGATTAATTACCGGCGTAATATACTTGGGAATGTTTGTGATGGTGCTGATTTATGGTCCTTTAATTGATAAGTTTGGAAGAAAGGTGATGTTTCAAATTGTTTTAACAGTATCCGCCATATTTACTGGATTTACTTATTTAGTTGTAAATTTTCTTCAATTTATGGGAGTAAGATTTATTGCGGATGGTAGTGCATTTGGAGAATTACCAACCGGTTTAACTATTGTTACTGAGGAGTCCTCACCAAAATTACGTGGTATACTTTATGGGTTTATACAAGGTGGTTGGCCAATAGGCTTATTTATATCATCTGCTGCTTATTTGCTTCTTGTCAGCAAAATAGGTTGGAGAGGTCTTTATTTATTAGGTTTAATACCATTAATCGCTGTAATTATTGCTAGATTCAGAGTAAAAGAAAGTGATAGATTTAAAGACCTTAAAAAGACTATAACTGAAGACACTAAACCAAAATATGCAGTAAATAAAAATGAGGCAAAGGAATTCCCATATAAGCAACTTTTTAATAAAGATCTAAGAAAGCAATTCACAATAGTGAATTTAGGATGGATGCTTTATACATTTTCTTTCGTTACAACTAACGTAGTAATTGCGTTAATTTTTACATCTTACTATAAATTAAATGATACCCAATCTGCTACAATATTATTAATAGCTTCTGGAATAGGATTTTTTGCATACCCAATTGCAGGGTGGTATGGACAGATAATAGGTAGAAGGAATGCATGGGTAATGAGCAGCATATTAATGCCTTTCACTGCCCTAATATTCTATATAGTCGCCGTACCTGGATATTTCTATTCCATATTGATACCATACATATTCTTATATTTCTTTAGCAATGGGACATTTGCATCTGTAGGATTTATGTATGCATCTGAATCATTTCCTACTAGGGCTAGGGGTTCAGCAACATCTTTTATCATGGCGTTAATAGCAGCATCATATGCTATAGGTGGTTTTCTATTTTCAGGAATTTTATCACTTACTTCTAGTATCCCCATAACATGGATCATACTTGCGGTTATTTTACCATTTGGATCTACTGTTATGATATTGGGTAAAAATATAAAACCCGATGAAGAGTTAGAAAGCATATCTACTTGATTGGTGATAAAACATGGAAATAATAGATATAACGCATACATTAATTAATAAAATGCCTGTATATCCTGGTTTACCAGAATTTACAATGTCTAAATTTGGTAGTATTGAATCAGACGGAGCTAATTCTACATTAGTGAATATATTAACTCATCATGGTACCCATATGGATGCTCCCTATCATATATTTAGTTCTGGTAAATTTATAGAAGATTTTGATATAAACTATGTAATTACGAAATGTATTATATTGGACTTAACAAACAAAAAACCTGGTGATCAGATAATAGTAGAGGACATAGCAAAATTTGAAAACATAATAAATGATTTTAACTCTATTATATTTGATACTGGATGGTCATCAAGAAGAGACGATACAAATATATATAATAAAAATTGGGTGGGTATATCCAAAAGTTTATCGGGATTACTACCAAAATACAACAACCTGAAACTTATAGGAATTGATGGCTTAAGTATAGCCCCACCGCCTTATACAACCAAATTATCTGATATTATTAGCATACATAAGAACATTCTTGAAAATGATATATTTATAATTGAAGAGTTAAATTTAATAAATATAGATTTTAAAGGCATGGATTACATAGCAGGAAAACTAATTACCGCACCGCTTAAATTAAGCAAAAGTGATGGTTCACCTGTTAGGGCTTTATTTTATTTTGATAAATAGATTCCAATATATTTGATGAATATAATAATAAGAAACATAGAAAGTATGTTAAATATAAAAGTGATGCTAATAAAATATAATGCTTCAAGATTTTATAGTATGTATATAAAATAATTAAATA